>NZ_ALNJ01000026.1:0-37513 GCF_000293135.1 Klebsiella sp. OBRC7
CACCCGAGAGCAAGCTCTCTGTGCTACCGTTCGACTTGCATGTGTTAGGCCTGCCGCCAGCGTTCAATCTGAGCCATGATCAAACTCTTCAATTTAAGTTTGATGCTCGTAGAATTAAACTTCGTAATGAATTACGTGTTCACTCTTTGAGACTTGGTATTCATTTTTCGTCCGAGGACGTTAAGAATCCATGTCACTTTGAGTGCCCACACAGATTGTCTGATAAATTGTTAAAGAGCAGTGCAACGCGGCTTTCGCTCACCGTTGCGAGGTGGCGTATATTACGCCTTCCTCATTCAGAGTCAAGCGTTTAATTTCGCTTTTCTCTGCCGGCATTCATCGCTGAATCCCGCTGACCCGGCGGCTTGCGTGCCGTTGTTCCGTGTCAGTGGAGGCGCATTATAGGGAGTAATTCTGAAGTGGCAAGGGGAATTTAAAAAAAAAACCTCACCCGCTCAATTTTCAGGCAAAATATCGACTGAGATTAAATTATTGCCTGGTTTTTAAACAAAAACGAGCCGAGTTGGCCCGTTTTTGCTGTTTTGTGATTTACTGCACTGCCACTATCCGGTCATTTTTCACAACCAGCTGTACTTCTTTACCCGGAATCAGCTCACCGGAAAGAATCTGCTGTGCCAGCGGGTTTTCGATCTGCTGCTGGATAGCACGTTTTAGAGGACGTGCGCCATAAACCGGATCGTAGCCGTTTTCGCTAAGCAGCTTCAGCGCCTCATCAGAGAGGTGGACTTCGTAGCCGCGCTCCTCCAGTCGTTTATACAACCGCTGCAGCTGAATCTGCGCAATAGAAGCAATATGTTTTTCACCTAACGGGTGGAAGACAACCACTTCATCAATACGGTTGATAAATTCCGGGCGGAAGCTTTGACTAACCACGCCCAGCACCAGATCTTTCATGTGACTATAATCCAGGGCACCAAAACGTTCCTGAATGAGATCCGAACCGAGGTTAGAGGTCATGATGACCACCGTATTGCGGAAGTCGACCGTTCTACCCTGCCCGTCAGTCAAACGTCCATCGTCCAGTACCTGCAGCAGAATGTTAAAGACATCCGGATGCGCTTTTTCCACTTCATCCAGCAGGATGACGGAATAAGGACGACGACGGACCGCTTCAGTGAGATAGCCGCCTTCTTCATAACCGACGTATCCCGGAGGCGCCCCAACCAGACGTGAAACGGAGTGTTTCTCCATAAACTCTGACATGTCGATACGTACCATCGCATCGTCGCTATCAAACATAAAGTTGGCCAGCGCTTTACAGAGTTCTGTTTTACCTACACCGGTAGGACCCAGGAACAGGAACGAGCCGATTGGACGATTAGGATCGGATAATCCGGCACGGCTACGGCGGATCGCATTCGATACCGCTTCAACCGCTTCATTCTGACCAATGACGCGACTATGCAGCTCCTGCTCCATACGCAGCAGCTTCTCACGCTCGCCTTCCAGCATTCTGGCCACCGGGATACCCGTCCAGCGAGCCAGCACTTCCGCGATTTCCGCATCCGTAACTTTATTACGCAGCAGACGCATCGTCTTGCCTTCGGATTGCGTTGCCGCCGCCAGCTGTTTTTCCAGCTCCGGGATTTTGCCGTACTGCAACTCGGACATCCGCGCCAGATCGCCGACGCGACGCGCCTGCTCAATAGCGATTTTCGCCTGTTCCAGCTCAGCCTTAATCGTCTGGGTTCCGGAGAGCGATGCTTTTTCAGCCTTCCACTCTTCTTCTAAGACTGAATATTGGCGTTCTTTATCGGCCAGTTCCTCATTCAGCATATCCAGCCGCTTAATGCTGGCTTCATCAGACTCTTTCTTCAGCGCCTGCTGTTCCAGCTTGAGCTGAATGATGCGACGGTCGAGTCTGTCCAGCTCTTCCGGTTTTGAGTCAATCTGCATCCGAATGCTGGATGCGGCTTCATCGATCAGGTCGATAGCTTTATCCGGCAGCTGTCGGTCGGCGATATAGCGATGAGACAGCGTGGCTGCCGCAACAATCGCCGGGTCGGTGATCTGCACGTGGTGGTGCAGTTCATAACGTTCTTTCAGACCACGCAAAATCGCAATGGTATCTTCAACGGTCGGCTCCGCCACGAATACTTTCTGGAAACGACGTTCCAGCGCGGCGTCTTTCTCAATGTACTGGCGATATTCATCCAGCGTCGTAGCGCCCACGCAGTGCAGCTCACCGCGCGCCAGCGCCGGTTTCAGCATGTTACCGGCGTCCATTGCGCCGTCCGCTTTACCCGCGCCCACCATCGTGTGCAGTTCATCGATAAAGAGGATGACGTTGCCTTCCTGCTTGGCGAGATCGTTTAGCACGCCTTTTAAGCGTTCTTCAAACTCACCTCGATACTTGGCACCCGCCACCAGCGCGCCCATATCGAGCGCCAGCACCCGGCGCCCCTTCAGCCCTTCCGGCACTTCACCGTTGACGATCCGCTGCGCCAGCCCTTCAACAATGGCCGTTTTACCTACGCCGGGTTCACCAATCAGCACCGGGTTATTTTTGGTACGACGCTGCAGAACCTGAATCGTTCGACGAATTTCTTCATCACGGCCAATTACCGGGTCAAGCTTGCCCTGCTCGGCACGTTCGGTCAGATCGACGGTAAATTTTTTCAAAGCCTGACGTTGGTCTTCGGCTCCCTGATCGTTCACGCTTTCACCTCCGCGCATTTGTTCAATCGCCTGACTCACGTTAGCAGTTGTGGCTCCGGCGGATTTTAAAAGGTCGGTCAGCGTGCCGCGTGATTCAAGCGCAGCCAGAACGAACAGTTCTGACGAAATAAAGTTGTCCTTTCTCTTTTGCGCCAGCTTGTCGCAAAGGTTAAGGATACGCACTAAATCCTGAGAAGGTTGAACATCGCCACCGGTACCTTCCACCTGCGGCAATCGGCTCAACGCCTGTTCAATATTGGTGCGTAACTCTCCGGCGTTGATGCCAGCCGAAGTTAATAAAGGACGTACCGATCCCCCTTCCTGATTCAGCAAGGCGCTCATTAGATGAAGAGGTTCGATGAATTGGTTGTCGTGCCCAAGCGCAAGAGACTGGGCATCGGCAAGAGCAAGCTGGAATTTATTGGTAAGACGATCCAGACGCATAACTCCTCCCATAACAGGTCAAATTTGCTACTGGAGATTAAATGAGGTCATCCCTCAATTATTCAAGGTTAAAGACCTGAACTATGCAAAAATAAGTTTGCCTTCTGGATCGTCTTAGTTCGGCAGGTTATATCAGCCAGATGAAACTTGCCATACGACCCGTCGTCTTGTCGCGACGATAAGAGAAAAAATCATCTTTTTCGCTGAGGGTACAGCGGTCTCCGCCAAAAATCTGCTCAACGCCAACGCTCGACAGCCGCTGACGCGCAAGCTGATAGATATCAGCAAAATACTTCTCACCCGCAGGGCGAAATGCGCGCTCCGCCTGAGTATCTTTTGCCATAAAGGCCTCACGCACCTCCGGGCCAACCTCAAACGCGTCCGGCCCGATTGCGGGGCCAAGCCAGGCCATAATATTTTCCGGGCTATCGGCAAAACAGGCAACGGTTTCTTCCAGCACGCCTTCGCAAAGGCCCCGCCAGCCGGCATGAGCAGCCGCAACTTCCGTACCCGCGCGGTTACAAAAAAGCACCGGCAGGCAATCAGCGGTCATCACCGCGCATACCGTACCCGGCACATTACAGTATGACGCATCCGCACGCTTTGACTCGTACGGCCCGCCGTCGAGTTTTAATACTGCCGTACCGTGAACCTGCTCCAGCCACACCGGGTATGACGGCAGACCGCCGGCAGCGAACATGCGCCGACGGTTCTCTTCTACGTGCTGCAGATTGTCTCCGCAATGAGCGCCGAGGTTAAGTGAATCGTATGGCGATAAACTTACCCCGCCAACGCGCGTGGAACTACAGGCAGCAACGCCTTCCGGCATCGGCCATTGCGGTACAATCACTTTAGTCATAACCAGTCGATATCGTCTTTATGAGTTTCAAAATCAGCGCGCATGGCATCGATCAAATCAACCATATCCTGCGGAATTGGCGCATGCCATTCCATCTCAATACCGCTGATCGGATGGTATAAGCGCAGCATCGTGGCATGCAGGGCCTGGCGATCGAACTTACGCAGAGCGGTGATGAACTCTTCCGACGCACCTTTAGGCGGACGCGGGCGCCCGCCATAGACCTGATCACCCACCAGCGGGTGAGTGATGTGCGCCATGTGTACGCGAATCTGATGCGTACGGCCGGTCTCCAGGCGCAAACGCAGACGAGTATGAATGCGAAAATGCTCCATGATCCGATAGTGCGTCACCGCCGGTTTTCCCATGGGATGTACCGCCATATGCGTACGCTTGGTCGGGTGGCGGCTAATCGGTTCTTCCACCGTTCCGCCAGCGGTCATGTGACCAATCGCCACCGCTTCATACTCGCGGGTGATTTCGCGCAGCTGCAGGGATTCCACCAGGCGGGTTTGCGCCGGAATGGTCTTCGCGACCACCATCAAGCCGGTGGTGTCTTTATCAAGACGGTGCACGATCCCCGCACGCGGCACGTCAGCAATGGCCGGATAGTAGTGCAACAGCGCATTCAGCACAGTACCGTCAGGGTTGCCCGCGCCAGGGTGCACAACTAAATCGCGCGGTTTATTTATTACGAGGATGTCATCATCTTCATAAACGATATTGAGCGGAATATCCTGTGGTTGGAAACGGACTTCTTCTTCGATTTCAACATCGATAGCAATCGTTTCTCCCCCCAGCACTTTCTCTTTCGGCTTGTCGCTGACGCTGCCGTTTACCAGCACTCTCTGGTCAAGGATCCATTCTTTTATGCGCGAACGCGAATAATCCGGGAACAATTCGGCCAAAGCCTGATCTAAGCGTTGTCCGAGTTGATTTTCGGACACCGTTGCGTTGAGTTGTACTCGTTGTGCCATATACAGCTTCTTCGTTTTAACGTTGGGTTTTACGGCTTTGCCGTTTAATATAGTGTGCTATTGTAGCTGGTCTTAATCGGGAGCAGGAACAGAGATTCTCCCGCATAAACATTTTGAGGAAGTCAAAACGTCATGACGCGCATGAAATACCTGGTGGCAGCAGCCACACTGAGCCTGGCTTTGGTGGGTTGCTCTGGCTCAAAGGAGGAGGTGCCCGATAATCCGCCGAATGAGATCTACGCGACCGCTCAGCAAAAGCTGCAGGACGGTAACTGGAAACAGGCAATAACGCAACTGGAAGCGTTGGATAACCGTTATCCCTTTGGACCTTATTCCCAACAGGTACAGTTGGATCTGATTTATGCGTACTACAAAAACGCCGATCTGCCGTTGGCTCAGGCAGCTATCGATCGCTTTGTGCGCCTGAACCCTACCCATCCTAACATTGATTACGTCATTTATATGCGTGGTCTGACAAATATGGCGTTGGATGACAGTGCGCTGCAGGGCTTCTTCGGTGTCGATCGTTCTGACCGCGATCCACAACACGCGCGCGATGCCTTTAACGACTTCTCCAAACTGGTTCGTGGCTATCCTAACAGCCAGTACGCTACTGACGCCTACAAGCGTATGGTGTTCCTGAAAGATCGTCTGGCGAAGTACGAGCTGTCGGTCGTGGATTACTATACCGATCGTGGCGCATGGGTTGCCGTCGTTAACCGCGTAGACGGCATGCTGCGTAACTATCCGGATACGCAGGCCACCCGCGACGCGCTTCCGAAAATGGAAAACGCCTACCGTCAGATGCAGATGAACGCGCAGGCTGATAAGGTTGCGAAAATCATCGCGGCTAACAGCAAGAACACCTGATAGCCCTTAGATAAGCAAAACGGCAGCCTGGCGGCTGCCGTTTTTTTATTCGTTAAATTGTTAAGCTGAAGCGGTTTAGCGCCGAGTTAACTCATCAAATATGGCTCTCTTTCTTCCATTCCACAAGTAAAATCTCACCTGTTCCTGTCCTGTCTCACAAAACAGATTTGTTGACAAAAAGTGACAATAAAATGTGATTTAAATCACGCATTTTGACATTGGGCGAGGTATGCTGAGTTTACCAAGACGGGAAAGACAAGAGGTAAAATTTATGACAATGAACATTACCAGTAAACAAATGGAAATTACTCCGGCAATCCGCCAGCACGTCGCAGACCGTCTCGCCAAACTGGATAAATGGCAAACCCACTTAATTAACCCGCACATCATCCTCTCTAAGGAGCCGCAGGGTTTTGTCGCTGACGCAACTATCAATACGCCAAACGGGCACCTGGTCGCCAGCGCACGGCACGAAGATATGTATGCCGCAATTAACGAATTGATCAACAAGCTGGAACGGCAGCTCAATAAAGTGCAACACAAAGGGGAAGCCCGCCGCGCCGCAACGTCGGTGAAAGAGGCAGGCTTTGTGGAAGAAGAAGAGTAATCCTTAACTTAAGCTTGTGTCATGCCACGCGCCTTCGGGCGCGTTTTTTATTGACAGAGTGAAAACAGTACAGGTACTGTAATCCCCACTAACTCAAGGAATTCATCGTGAAACTGATCCCGTTTTTCTTCGCATTCTTTTTTACCTTCCCCTGAATGGGAGGCAATTCGTCGTGTGATAAAGAATGCGAAGACGAACAACAAGGCCTCCCAAACGGGAGGCCTTTTTTATTGATAATCAATAACAAGAAAGGCAACACATATGACCGAGGAAAACCCATTACTGGCCCTACGCGATAAGATCAGCGCTCTGGATGAGAAACTGCTTGCGCTGCTGGCAGAGCGCCGCGGCCTGGCCGTCGAGGTCGGCAAAGCCAAGCTGGCATCGCACCGGCCGGTGCGGGATATCGACCGCGAGCGGGACCTGCTGGAACGCCTGATGACGCTGGGGAAAAAACACCATCTTGATGCCCATTACATCACGCGCCTGTTCCAGCTGATCATTGAAGACTCGGTCCTTACCCAACAAACGCTGCTGCAACAGCACCTGAATAAAATTAATCCGCACTCCGCGCGGGTGGCATTCCTCGGACCTAAAGGTTCATATTCGCACCTTGCGGCTCGTCAGTACGCCGCCCGCCACTTTGAACAGTTTATCGAAAGCGGCTGCGCGAAGTTCGCCGATATCTTTGAGCAAGTGGAGACTGGCCAGGCTGACTATGCCGTCGTTCCTATTGAAAATACCAGTTCCGGCGGCATCAATGATGTTTACGATCTTCTGCAGCACACCAGCTTATCCATCGTGGGCGAGCTGACGCTGCCTATCGATCACTGCGTGCTGGTCTCAACGTCCACCGATGCGCAACAGATTACGACGGTCTACAGCCATCCGCAGCCGTTTCAGCAGTGCAGCCAGTATCTGAGCCGCTATCCGCACTGGAACATTGAATATACCGACAGCACCTCCTCAGCGATGGAAAAAGTCGCTCAGGCTAAATCGCCGACCGTTGCCGCCCTGGGCAGCGAAGCAGGCGGAGCGCTGCACGGTTTACAGGTCCTGGAACATTGTCAGGCGAACCAGACGCAAAACATCACCCGCTTCCTGGTTCTGGCGCGTAAAGCGGTGGAAGTCTCCGATCAGGTCCCCGCGAAAACCACGCTGCTGATGGCCACCGGCCAGCAAGCCGGGGCCCTGGTAGAAGCGCTGCTGGTGCTGCGAAACCATAATCTGATCATGACCAAGCTGGAATCACGCCCCATTCACGGTAATCCGTGGGAAGAGATGTTTTATCTGGATATCCAGGCCAACCTGGAATCACTGCCAATGCGCAAGGCATTAAAAGAGCTGGCCGAGATAACGCGTTCAATGAAAGTGCTGGGCTGCTATGCCAGCGAAAACGTGGTACCGGTCGACCCGGTTTAACGTTCGATAAACGGCAATTTCTTCATCCCTGCCACGGCAACTGGCAGGGTGAAGATCGCGCCGGAAAGCGGATATTTCGCCACTTCTTCGGCATCCATATTCTCCCGCGTGGTGGTAATGTAGAGCGTCTTCATATCCGCTCCACCAAAACAGACCATTGTCGGGCAACGCACCGGTAGACGATGCTCCTCCAGCTGCTCGCCCGTCGGCGAGAAGCGCGCAATACGCCAGCCGTCAAACATCGCGCTCCAGTAGCAACCTTCAGCATCGATGGCCGCGCCGTCTGGAATCCCCTCTCCCGGCTGAAAGCGCAGGAAGACCTCACGTTTACCCGCCTCGCCCCGCTCATCAAGAGGTGTTCGATAGATAACGGCATTTGGCGTATCCGAGGTATACATCCAACGTTTGTCTTCGCTAAACGCCAGACCGTTAGCGCCGTGAATATCGCACTGGATAACCTGCGGGGAGAGATCGTTACCGATGCGCACTAAGAGCGCGCCGTTAAAATCTCCCGGCCCCCAGAAAGTCCCGGCATAAAAGCGGCCGTCGCGATCGGTTCCACCATCATTAAAGCGCGCTAATTGCGGGTTGCTGGGGTTATCGCAGACTTTTCGCTGTAGAAGACCATGCGCATCAGTGAGCCTGATACCGCTGCGTAAAGCGACAATAAAACCGCCCTTCTCGCGCAGGGCAAAACAGCCGGGCTCCTCGGGAAATTGCAGAACCTGATGTTCACCCTTCTGCACATCGTAGCGATGAATCTCGCATTCCATAATATCGGCCCAGTACAATGCCTGTTCGGCTTCGCTCCAGGTCGGACATTCCGGTAAATGCCCGGTGTAATCAAACAGCGGTTGTGGTTCAGCCATCGTTTTCATCCCTATAAAAAAAGCCAGCGGGTCACCCCTCTGGCTTTATTGTATACGTGTTTGACGACTTACTGCCGATTATCATTTGCCTGGCGCAGCAACGTCCGGCTTTCGCTCTGGAAGCGCTGGGCATAGTCACCGAACCAGTGCTCAACCTTACGGAAGCTATCGATGAACGCCTGTTTATCCCCCTGCTCCAGCAGGCCGATAGCTTCACCGAAGCGCTGGTAGTATCGCTTAATCAGCGCCAGATTATTTTCCGAGGACATAATAATGTCAGCATAGAGCTGCGGATCCTGGGCAAACAGCCGACCAACCATCGCCAGTTCCAGACGATAAATAGGCGACGACAGCGCCAGAAGTTGCTCAAGACGCACATTCTCTTCGGCGAGGTGCAGGCCGTAAGCGAAGGTCGCAAAGTGGCGCAACGCCTGAATAAAGGCCATATTCTGATCGTGTTCAACGGCGCTGATACGATGGAGCCGCGCGCCCCAGACCTGAATTTGCTCCAGGAACCACTGATACGCTTCGGGCTGACGGCCATCGCAGTACACCACCACCTGCTTCGCCAGGCTTCCGCTGTCCGGCCCAAACATGGGGTGTAACCCCAATACCGGACCTTTATGCGCGGCCAGCATCGCCTGCAGCGGTTCCGCTTTCACCGAGGCCAAATCGACCAGGATGCAGTCCGCCGGCAGCGGTGGCAACTGAGCAATCGTTGCCGCCGTGATATGAATCGGCACGCTGACGATAACCATACCGGCATCGGCGACAATCTCTTCCGCCTTCGACCAGTCGTCTTTTTCAAGGATACGAACCTGATATCCGGAAAGCGTCAGCATTTTCTCAAACAGACGCCCCATTTGCCCGCCGCCGCCAACAATCACGACCGGACGCAGGTTCGGATAAAGCGTTTTAAAACCTTTATCGTTTTCGCTGGAATAAGACTCCCGCATGACGCGACGCAAAACATCTTCGATAAGATCCGGCGGGACACCAAGCGCAGCAGCCTCCTCGCGCCGGGACGCCAGCATCGCCGATTCACGTTCAGGGACGTAAATGGGCAGGCCGTATTGGCTTTTAACCTCTCCGACTTCCGCTACCAGCTCCAGGCGCTTAGCCAGCAGTTCCAGCAGTGCCTTATCGACTTCATCAATTTGATCGCGTAACGCGGTCAGTTCAGCAACCATATCATCCTCTTACGCCAGACGAGCCGCCAGATGGCCTCGCAGATCCTTATCAAGTTCGCGGAGCAGCGCATCGGTGGTTTCCCAACTAATGCAGGCATCGGTCACTGAGACGCCGTATTTCATATCGCAACGCGGCTGCTCAGAGGACTGGTTACCTTCGTGGATATTGCTCTCAATCATCAGACCAATAATGGAACGGTTACCATCTTTAATCTGCGCGACCACGGATTCCGCAACCGCAGGCTGACGGCGGTAGTCTTTATTAGAATTCCCATGGCTGCAATCTACCATCAGAGAGGGCTTCAGTCCCGCCTGAGTCATCTCTTTTTCACACTTCGCAACATCTTCCGGGCCGTAATTTGGCGCTTTCCCGCCGCGCAGAATGACGTGACCGTTCGGGTTGCCCTGCGTTTGCAGCAGGCACACCTGCCCGGCCTGGTTGATGCCGACGAAACGGTGCGGCATCGCGGCAGCGCGCATGGCGTTAATTGCCGTGGCAAGGCTGCCATCGGTGCCGTTTTTAAACCCTACCGGCATCGACAGGCCAGAAGCCATCTCACGGTGAGTCTGTGATTCGGTCGTACGCGCGCCGATAGCAGACCAGCTAAACAGATCGCCGAGATACTGAGGACTATTTGGATCCAACGCTTCCGTCGCCAACGGTAGCCCCATATTGACCAGTTCAACCAGCAGACGGCGCGCAATCTTCAGGCCGCCTTCCACATCAAACGAACCATCCATATGCGGATCGTTAATCAGCCCTTTCCAGCCAACGGTGGTGCGGGGTTTTTCAAAATAGACGCGCATGACCAGATAGAGGCTATCGCTGACCTCTTCGGCAAGGGCTTTAAAACGACGAGCGTACTCAATGGCGGTTTCAGGATCGTGGATCGAACAAGGGCCACATACCACCAGCAGACGCGGATCGCGGCCGGCGATGATGTTGGAGATAGTCTGGCGAGAGTGCGCGATCTGCGCCTCCTGCTCAACGGTCAGAGGGAATTCAGCCTTCAACTGATCCGGAGTGATCAAAACCTGTTCGTCGGTAATGTGTACGTTGTTCAGCGCGTCTTTTTGCATGATTGCGATCCTGTATAGCTCGTTTGCGATAGTAATTGCCTCAGCGAGGATGACGTAACGATACCATACAAAGTAAAGATTTCAATCCATATTCCGTAAATTTTACTTTACACATTGAAATTAAATAGCGCTGTATTTCACTCAATGCGTATAAAATTATTTACATCGAGTCATTAAACGCCAGTTTTTCCCTGCTTCCACGAATTTCTTTTACGAAAAATCCTGGTAAGAATTATCTCAAAGCGGCGAGGCTGGCTAATGACGATTTTGCTCAACAATGCTATTCTTCGCCCGGGTTTCAGCAATCTGCATCCCCCACGCTATGACAATCTGACGGAACCGTAATGACTGTTCTTCACCGTCTCTTTTTGACTTTAGTACTATCACTCGTGGGTATCTCTGCTGTTGCCTCCGGACCGTCTGAAAATGTTCGGACAATCGTTTCGGGGATCGTGACTTATACGCGCTGGCCGCAATTATCCGGTCCTCCAAGGCTCTGTATTTTTTCAACATCACGATATATCCATAGCCTGGCCGAAGACGCTCCGGAAATATTGCCTTATAAACCCGTGATTGTTCGTAATACACAAGAAGCCTTACAGACGACCTGCGATGGTTTTTATTTTGGCAGTGAATCACCGACCCAGCAGTCTGAATTTACGGCCAAATATGGAAACCGGCCCCTATTACTTATTGCGGAACAAAACACCGATTGCTCTATTGGCAGCGCTTTTTGCCTGCTCATCAACAATGAGAGAGTCAGATTTTCCGTAAATCTGGATGTACTGACGCACAGCGGCGTTCGGGTTAATCCCGAGGTGCTGATGCTTGCCCGGAAAACATCACATGAATAAGGATTTTTCTCAGGCCCCGCGCCCCACATTTAAAAGAGCGCTGCGCCGTATCAGCATGATAAGCGTGGTGATCTCTATGACACTGGTCTGGCTGTTACTCTGCACCGCTTCCATATTTACACTCAAACAATACGCCCAAAAAAACCTGGAACTTACCGCCGCCACCATGGGCCGTAGCCTGGAGGCAGCGCTCGTTTTTGGCGATAGCGCAGCGGCAGAAGACACGCTGGCCACGCTGGGCAGACAGGGGCAATTTTCTCAAGCAATTCTGGTCGATGGCCGGCAAAGGCCCTTCGCCTCATGGCATAACGATGGTCTGGTCAGTCAGAATAAAATCAGCGACGTCATCAGCAAATGGCTCTTCCCGAAACCCACGGTGCAAACTATCCTGCACCAGGGAAAAATTATCGGTGAACTCCGTCTGACCGCGCTGGACAGATTGATAAGCTATTTTCTTGGTATCTCTATTATTGTGCTCACCGGCAGCATTTTTCTGGCTTCCTGCATCGCCTTGCTCCTTACCCATTCGCTGCATCGCGGCATTGTGGCTGCGTTACAGAGCATTACCGAGGTGGTACATGACATCCGCGAAAATCGCCATTTCTCCCGCCGGGTGCCCGAAGAGCGCATTGAAGAATTCCACCTGTTCGCCCAGGACTTCAATAGCCTGCTGGGTGAAATGGAGGACTGGCAGCGGCAGCTTCAGGCTAAAAACGCCCAGCTCCTGCGCAGTTCATTACACGACCCGCTAACCGGGCTGGCTAACAGAGCGGCTTTCCGGAATGTCATTAATGATCTGATGAAGGATGAAACCGCCCAAAGTCATTCTGCGCTGTTATTTCTTGATGGCGATAACTTCAAGCTTATTAACGACAACTGGGGCCACGCAGCCGGCGATAAAGTGTTAATTGAGGTCGCGAGCCGCCTGATGGCCTTTGTCGGTAAACAGCATCAGGCATGGCGTCTCGGCGGCGATGAATTTGCCGTTCTGCTACGGGATGTTCATTCAGAAACCGAAGTTCGGGCTCTGTGTAGCGCGTTATCGGAACAGTTTATCCCGCCGTTTAATCTACACAATGGCCACACCGCCAGCCTGTCACTGAGCATTGGTTACGCTTTAACCTGGGAACATACCTCAGCGGAAAATCTGCAAGAGCTTGCCGATCAAAATATGTATCGGATGAAACACCAGCGCTTACAGCAAACGCAAAAATAAAAGGAATCACCATGATCGGAAAATATTTTGCTCCTGCTTTACTGGCCGCACTTTTTCTTGGCGGCTGCCAGGCTCCGCAAGGAAAATTCTCGGCAGAACAAATTGCAGCAATGAAGTCATATGGCTTTACTGAAACCAACGGCGACTGGTTATTAGGAATATCTGATACCATCCTGTTTGATAAAAACGACTATCATCTGCGTGCCGAAAGCAAAGAGCAAATTCACACAATGGCTTCACGTCTGGCGAGCACCGGTATTACCCACAGTCGCCTTGAAGGTCATACTGATAATTACGGCGAAGACAGCTACAACGAAATGCTATCGCTTAAGCGGGCTAACAGCGTGGCGGATGCATGGGCCGAAGGGGCGAATATTCCGCGCGCCAACTTGATCACTCGCGGACTCGGGAAAAAGTATCCTATAGCCAGCAACGATACCGCAAAAGGGCGCGCTGAAAACCGCCGCGTCACGGTGGTTATCAGCACGCCTTAAACACCTATTCGACTGATTTAGCCGCTGTCACCGCCGTTGCTGAGCGCCAGCGCAGATAATCAACGGCGAGACATAGCGCGAGGCTGCTTCCTATGAGCGGCAGCGCCAGGCCCAACAACACCGCAATAACGGCAGTCAGCAAACGCGCGGGCCACGCTAAGCCAAACCACGCCTGTATCAACGTATTGGCCGGGTTAAACGCCGCGTGCGCCGGGCGACGGATCCACCACAGCCGGTACCCCACCGCTATCATCACGCAGAGTGCGATGCCGAACGCGATAAGCAGTAGCTGGTTAGCAAGACCGAACAAAATTCCCATATGGAAATCAACACCCCAGCGGGTCAGCTTAGCCATGAGCGGAAAGTCGGAAAAATGAGTGCGGTCCACGATTTGCATCGTTGCTCCATCGATCGCGACACCATCAACCCGGGTTGGCCAGCTTCTGTCGATTTCATTTACCGTCCACGCGCGCCCGGCACCCGACGGCGGTCGAATCTCCAGCTTGCCGGCATCCAGCCCCGCCGCGCGGGCAGCCAGAAGAACCGGGTCAAAATCCTCTACGCGCAACTGCGCCGTCATCTCCCCCATCGCTCCATGTCCCACATGATGTTCAGCATGCGGATCGTGAGCGGCCGGAGCGGCACTTTCCAGCTGGGTATTCACCTGCGGCGTCAGCCAGCCAAAGGCGGCACGCATCCTATCAACGTGACTACCGGCCCATTGCGACCAGGTTAAACCGGTCGCCGAGAATAACAACATACCGACCAGCAGCACCCAGCCAAGAGAAACGTGCAGGCGGCGGTTATTCTGCACGCTATTATTTATACGACGACGAGGCCGGGTCATCGACCACAGCGCGATCCCACCCAGAGCGGCAACCCACATCCAGGAGGCTGCCAGCTCGCTGTACAGTCGGCCGAAGTTACCCAGCAGCAAAGAGCGATGGGCATAATCAATCCACTGACGCAGGGGCAAAATACCGCTGGTGCCGTAAACCGGCATAGCGCCTGTCACCCTTAGCGTCACCGGATCGACAAAAATTGCCCGCGTTTCCGACTCGCCAAGGGTCGGGTCAATAAACATCACTCGGGTCGTATCGCCAGCCACTATCCCCGGCCGAACCGCATGGAGGCGGAGGTTTCCCTGAATGGCCTCCGTCGCTACGGTAATTTGCGCGCTTAGCGGCTGTTTTTCCCCAGTCAACGTACCGTAAAGAGCATCACGATAGAGCCAGTTTTCCAGCTGAGGAGTGGCGACATATAGCGTACCGGTCAGGGCCGCCACAAAAATAAACGGCCCGATAAACAATCCGATATAGAAATGAAGACGACGCAGCAGGTTCAGCCATGCCGCGCGCGATGTGCAGGTAGTCATACTTTTCCTTTTTTAAAGCAAAAGAGAAGGTTGCGCAGTACGCACATTATTTTTTATGTAAGGGAGAAAGCAGACGGACGCGGAGGCGCGCGGGTGTGGGGATAAAGCCAGGTAAAGTCATGCCAGCGTTTCCTCTCCGAGCGGGAAGCCGGGGCTCGCTGGCGTCGAAGCATCAGGCTGAGCAGCAACACCAGCGCGAAAATCAGGCCCGGAACATGAGCTAACAGTACGCAGTAGCCACAGGCTTCAGCATGATCGAGCGGCACGCTGTGCGCGTGTTCCGGCGTCGAGGCATCGGTATGCGTCACGGACATCTGATGTGATGACATACCTTCCGGCATCCCCATCATTGCGTGGTGCATGCCATTCATCGGATCTTTTTGCAGGGAGATGGAGATCAACGGCGCCACCACGATCAGCAGGATCGCAAACAGCGCCAGCCATAAGGCCCGCCGTTGTAATGCTGAGTGATGAAAAATATTGCTGACCACCTTCCCTCCCCATGAGGGGCGTATTGTAAATGATTCGCAATGGAATGGTTAAAATAAAGATAAAAAAAGGGCCGGCCCATCAGGCCAGCCCTCTCATTCAGGATGTCGCGAAAGCGAATCTTAGTTAAGACGCTCTTTGATACGAGCAGACTTACCGGTACGCTCACGCAGGTAGTACAGTTTAGCTTTACGCACAGCACCACGACGTTTGACAGAAATGCTGTCAACTACCGGAGAGTGAGTCTGGAAGACACGCTCAACGCCTTCGCCGTTGGAAATTTTGCGAACAGTGAATGCAGAGTGCAGACCGCGGTTACGAATAGCGATAACCACGCCCTCGAATGCCTGCAGACGTTTTTTGGAACCTTCAACAACCCATACTTTCACTTCCACGGTATCACCCGGACGGAAAGAAGGTACGTCCTGCTTCATCTGTTCTTGTTCAAGTTGCTTAATAATGTTGCTCATAATTTAATCTCTTATCCTGGGTAAACTGATATTGGGGGCTTACGCCATCCCATCATGTTTATGTTGCTGTTGCGCGAGTTCCTTTTTGAACTCTGCCAGCAACCTTGCTTGCTCTTCAGTCAGAGCCAGGTTTTCCAAAAGTTCAGGTCTTCTAAGCCAGGTACGGCCCAGCGACTGCTTCAGACGCCAGCGACGTATCTCAGCGTGGTTTCCCGACAGCAATACTGGCGGTACTTCCATACCTTCTAACACTTCAGGACGCGTATAGTGCGGGCAATCCAGCAATCCTTCAGCAAACGAATCTTCGATTGCTGAAGCTTCATGACCCAGCACCCCCGGAATAAACCGGGAAACGGAGTCAATCAGCGTCATTGCCGGTAGCTCGCCACCGCTGAGAACGTAATCGCCAATTGACCATTCTTCATCAATCTCGGTCTGAATTACGCGCTCATCTACGCCTTCATAGCGACCGCACACCAAAATCAGCTTCTGATTTGTTGCCAGTTCGCTGACGCCCGCTTGATCAAGCTTGCGTCCCTGAGGTGAAAGATAAATCACCTTTGCGCCTTCACCTGCCGCGGCTTTTGCTGCATGAATGGCATCCCGTAAAGGTTGCACCATCATTAACATCCCCGGTCCGCCGCCGTAAGGACGATCGTCCACGGTACGGTGCCGGTCATGAGCGAAATCGCGAGGAC
This sequence comes from Klebsiella sp. OBRC7, assembly GCF_000293135.1. Lineage (NCBI taxonomy): Bacteria > Pseudomonadati > Pseudomonadota > Gammaproteobacteria > Enterobacterales > Enterobacteriaceae > Klebsiella > Klebsiella sp. OBRC7. Next base: position 16,594 of record NZ_ALNJ01000026.1, read on the forward strand.
TCCAGCTCTGGATGCTCAGCAGGCCATTTTTTACTGCCCGGCCAGTTACCCCGTAATCGGTAATTGCGCGGAACATTTCAGGAAACAGGCTAACGATACCTATAAACACAAGCCAATCCCCATAGTGCCGTTTTTTACCGTTTATCCGGAGAATTTAAAAACCAGGATCCCAGTCTACTTCGATGGTACGAGTAGCGAGATCGACTTTCTTGATAACCTGCCCATCGAGGAACGGAACCAGCCGCTCCTTGATACCAAATGCATCTTTCAGGTTTGCCTTGATGACGAGAACGTCATTAGACCCGGTTTCCATCATGTCGATGACTTTGCCGAGGCTATAGCCTTCCGTGGTCACTACCTGGCAGCCCATCAGGTCTTTCCAGTAATAGTCACCCTCTTCAAGCGCAGGCAGCTGCGATGAATCCACGACAATTTCGCAATTAGTCAAAAGATTCGCTGCATCGCGATCGTCAATGCCTTTCAGCTTAATGACGATATCCTGATTGTGGTGGCGCCAGCTTTCCAGCTCAACAACCTGCCACTGACCCGCCTTCTGGATAAACCAGGGCTGATAGTCAAAAATGCTTTCGGCGTCTTCGGTGGAGGAAAACACTCTGAGCCAACCACGGATACCGTAGGAAGAACCCATCTTGCCCAATACAATCGGTTCAACAGGTGCTTGTGCGGTGTGTTGCTTGCTCATCATGACCACCGTGACAGATTAAGCTGCTTTGTTAGCGGCTTTGATCAGCGCAGCTACGCGATCGGAAACAGTAGCGCCCAGGCCAACCCAGTGAGCGATACGATCCAGATCCAGACGAGTTCCTTCTTCGGTCGCAGAAGCGATCGGGTTGAAGAAACCAACGCGCTCGATGAAGCGACCGTTGCGTGCATTACGGCTGTCGGTAACAACAACCTGGTAGAACGGACGCTTTTTCGCGCCGTGACGTGCTAAACGAATAGTAACCATAACATCCTCTTGTGTGAATAAAACACCGGGCCCCATCGAGGAACGGAGCCCGGTGTCATATTAAAAGCCCGAAAATTTTACTGATTTCTGGGGAAATTGCAATCAGCAGTTATAAACTCTGCCGTGGAAGGCCCCCTAAATGGGGTAACTGAGCCAGAGCGCGCCAACAATGGGTAAAAAAAGAAGCGCGCCCCGACAGCAAAATAGCGACGGTATTATCGCCCGCCGGGGAACCCAGGCGGCATCATACCTTTCATTCCGCGCATCATCTTCATCATGCCGCCTTTCGACTTCATCTTCTTCATCATGCGCTGCATATCGTCAAACTGCTTGAGCAGACGGTTCACATCCTGCACCTGCATTCCGCAGCCTGCGGCGATGCGGCGCTTGCGCGAACCTTTAATAATTTCCGGTTTAGCGCGCTCTTTCAGCGTCATCGAGTTGATGATGGCTTCCATACGCACCAGCACTTTATCATCCATCTGCGATTTAACGTTGTCCGGTATCTGCCCCATGCCCGGCAGCTTGCCCATCAGGCTGGCCATACCGCCCATGTTTTTCATCTGCCGCAGCTGTTCAAGGAAATCGGTAAGATCAAAACCGTCGCCTTTTTTCAGTTTGGAAGCCAGCTTTTCAGCCTGCGCGCGGTCAACCTTACTTTCGATATCTTCGATCAGCGACAGAACGTCGCCCATGCCGAGAATACGGGAGGCGATACGGTCCGGATGGAACGGCTCCAGCGCTTCGGTTTTCTCGCCAACGCCAAGGAATTTAATCGGCTTGCCGGTGATATGACGAATCGACAGCGCCGCACCGCCGCGGGCGTCGCCGTCCACTTTGGTCAGCACCACCCCGGTCAGCGGCAGGGCTTCGTTAAAGGCTTTCGCCGTGTTCGCCGCATCCTGGCCGGTCATCGCATCGACAACAAACAGGGTTTCTACTGGATTGAGAGACGCATGGACCTGCTTAATCTCATCCATCATCGCTTCATCAACGTGCAGACGACCGGCGGTATCCACCAGCAGCACATCGTAGAATTTGAGCTTCGCTTCCTTCAGCGCGGCATTAACGATATCAACCGGCTTCTGACCCACGTCAGACGGGAAGAAATCAACGCTAACCTGCTCGGCCAGCGTTTCCAACTGTTTGATCGCCGCAGGGCGATAGACGTCAGCGGAAACGACAAGGACTTTCTTCTTGTGCTTTTCACGCAGGAATTTACCCAGCTTAGCGACGCTGGTGGTTTTACCCGCCCCCTGCAAACCGGCCATCAGCACCACGGCTGGCGGCTGCGCCGCTAAATCCAGCGCCTGGTTCTCTTCGCCCATCGCGGCAACCAGTTCGTTGCGCACAATTTTGACGAACTCCTGGCCCGGGGTCAGGCTTTTGTTGACTTCATGACCTACCGCGCTTTCTTTTACGCGGTTGATGAAGTCACGTACCACAGGCAGAGCAACGTCCGCCTCCAGCAGCGCCATACGCACTTCGCGCAGGGTATCTTTAATGTTGTCTTCAGTAAGGCGTCCGCGGCCGCTAATGTTGCGCAGCGTACGCGACAAACGATCGGTTAAATTATCAAACATTGTCTCTCGCCTGAGGTGGAAACGGTCGGTCGCCGCAGCGACACAAAAACGGAATGGGCGCAGTATAACACGACATAAACGTGAATGTGCTGCAACGGTTGGAGCCAGAGTCGCGTGACGCTATACTGCTTCTCTTTACTATTTAGTCAACAGTCGACGCCCATATGCCTGTTTTTGCTCTACTCGCTCTTGTCGCCTACTCCATCAGCCTCGCGCTGATCGTCCCTGGTCTGCTGCAAAAAAACAGCAGCTGGCGGCGGATGGCGATTCTTTCCGCAACTATTGCGTTGATTTGTCACGCCTTCGCGCTGGAGTCACGCATTTTTCCCGGCGGCGAAAGTGGGCAAAACCTCAGTCTATTAAACGTGGGATCGCTGGTCAGCCTGATGATCTGTACGGTGATGACCATCGTCGCATCGCGTAATCGCGGCTGGCTATTGCTGCCCATTGTCTACACCTTCGCCTTAATCAACCTCGCGTTCGCGACCTTTATGCCGAACGAGTACATCACGCATCTGGAAACCACGCCGGGGATGTTGGTCCATATCGGCCTGTCGCTCTTTTCTTATGCTACGCTGATTATCGCTGCGCTTTACGCGCTGCAGCTGGCGTGGATTGACTATCAGCTGAAGAATAAAAAGTTGACCTTCAGTAGCGAAATGCCGCCGCTGATGAGCATTGAACGTAAAATGTTCCATATCACCCAGATAGGCGTGGTGCTGTTAACCCTGACGCTGTGCACCGGGTTGTTTTATATGCACAACCTGTTTAGCGCGGAAAACATTGATAAAGCAGTGCTGTCTATTGTTGCGTGGTTCGTTTATATCGTCCTGCTTTGGGGCCACTATCATGAAGGGTGGCGCGGACGCCGGGTCGTCTGGTTTAACGTGACTGGCGCGGGGCTGCTGACGCTGGCCTACTTTGGTAGCCGCGTATTGCAACAGTTCATGAGCTAAGTCTTTAAGGAATCCCAAGTGGAACATATCTCCACCACCACGCTGATCGTAACGCTGATCGTCATGGTGGTCATCTCCGCCTATTTCTCCGGTTCTGAGACCGGCATGATGACGCTGAACCGCTATCGCCTGCGTCATATGGCCAAACAGGGCAATCGTCAGGCAAAACGTGTCGAAAAGCTGCTGCGCAAACCTGACCGTCTCATTAGTCTGGTTCTCATTGGCAATAACCTCGTCAACATTCTTGCATCGGCGCTGGGCACCATTGTCGGTATGCGCCTGTACGGGGATGCCGGCGTCGCCATTGCCACCGGAGTCCTGACGTTTGTGGTGCTGGTGTTTGCCGAAGTGCTGCCAAAAACCATTGCCGCGCTCTATCCGGAAAAGGTCGCCTATCCCAGCAGCCTCCTGCTCGCGCCGCTGCAAATCCTGATGATGCCACTGGTGTGGTTGCTCAACACTATTACCCGCATTCTGATGCGTATGATGGGCATTAAAACCGACATCGTGATTAGCGGAGCATTAAGCAAAGATGAGCTACGCACTATCGTTAATGAATCACGTTCGCAGATCTCCCGCCGCAATCAGGACATGCTGCTCTCCGTACTGGATCTCGAGAAAGTCAGCGTTGACGACATCATGGTTCCGCGCAACGATATTGTCGGTATCAATATTAACGACGACTGGAAATCTATTGTCCGCCAGTTGACCCACTCTCCGCACGGGCGCATCGTGCTGTACCGCGACACGCTGGACGATGCCATCAGCATGCTGCGGGTACGCGAAGCTTATCGCCTGATGACGGAGAAAAAAGAGTTCACAAAAGAAGTCATGCTGCGCGCCGCCGATGAAATTTACTTCGTGCCGGAAGGAACGCCGCTCAGTACGCAGCTGGTGAAATTCCAGCGCAATAAAAAGAAAGTGGGTCTGGTCGTTGATGAATATGGCGACATTCAGGGTCTGGTTACGGTTGAGGATATCCTCGAAGAGATCGTCGGCGATTTTACGACTTCAATGTCGCCTACGCTGGCTGAAGAGGTGACGCCGCTTAATGATGGCTCAGTGATTATCGACGGAACCGCCAACGTACGGGAAATCAACAAGGCATTTAACTGGCATCTCCCGGAAGATGAAGCGCGAACCATTAACGGTATCATCCTGGAAGCACTTGAAGAGATCCCCGCTCCGGGTACCCGCGTACGCATCGAACAGTATGATATCGATATTCTTGATGTTCAGGAGAATATGATTAAACGGGTGAAAGTGATGCCGGTAAAACCCATTCGCGAAAGCGTGGCCGAGTCATAACACCCCTGGGGCCAGGCTGAGGGGAATAGAAAAACGGCTACCTCGCGGTAGCCGTTTCGCTTATTTACTTCGCTTTCGCCACGGTGACCATCGCCGCGCGAATAGTACGGCCGTTCAGGGTATAGCCCTTTTGCATGACGCCCAGAACGTTACCTGCCGCAACGTCTTCAGACTCAACCATCGCAATGGCCTGATGTACGTTCGGATCCAGCGGCACGTTCGTATCGCCAATCACTTCCACGCCGAACTTACGTACCACGTCGAGCATGGACTTCAGCGTCAGTTCGATGCCTTCAACCATCGGCGCCATATCCGGGTTAGCTTTATCAGCGACTTCCAGCGCGCGATCCAGGCTGTCAATAACCGGCAGCAGCTCGTTAACGAACTTCTCCAGCGCAAACTTATGCGCTTTTTCGATATCCAGCTCGGTGCGGCGGCGCAGGTTATCTTCATCGGCTTTCGCGCGCAGCAATACTTCACGTTCGCGCTTCTGCGCTTCAGCAAGCTGAGCTTCCAGATTCGCAATTTTTTCATCGCGCGGATCCACCTGCTCAGCCGAAACCTCAGGCTCTACCGCCTCAACGTCGTCGTGCTGCTCCGTGATAATTTCTTCCGGGGCTTGCCCCTCAGGCGTTTTCTGTTCTTTACTACTCATGAATTTCTCCGCGTTTTTTTTCGCATTCATCTCGCTAACTTCGCTTATTATGGGGATCAGTTTCCTGGTTTCAAGGGAACGCGGCCAGATTGTCACTATTCATTTAACGCAAGGACATCCAGATCATGAAGAACCACTTCAAGTGTATAGGCATTGTGGGACACCCTCGTCACCCAACCGCGCTGACCACACATGAAATGCTCTGGCGCTGGCTGTCCGGCAAAGGTTATGAAGTGCTGGTTGAGCAGCAAATTGCTCATGAACTGCAGCTCAGCAATGTGAAGACCGGGACGCTGGCGGAAATCGGCCAGCAGGCAGACCTGGCCGTCGTGGTGGGCGGGGATGGCAATATGCTCGGCGCAGCGCGGACGCTGGCCCGCTACGACATTAACGTTATTGGGATTAACCGCGGTAACCTCGGTTTTCTGACCGATCTCGACCCGGATAACGCGCTACAGCAGCTTGCCGATGTGCTCGAAGGCCACTATATCGCCGAAAAACGCTTTCTGCTGGAAGCGCAGGTATGTCAGCAGGATTGCCAGAAGCGCATCAGCACGGCAATTAATGAAGTTGTCCTGCACCCCGGCAAAGTGGCGCATATGATTGAGTTTGAAGTTTACATTGATGAGGTATTTGCTTTCTCTCAGCGCTCCGATGGCCTGATTATCTCCACGCCCACCGGCTCCACGGCTTATTCACTCTCTGCTGGAGGGCCGATCCTCACGCCTTCACTGGATGCGATCACCCTGGTCCCCATGTTTCCGCATACGCTGTCAGCACGCCCGCTGGTGATCAACGGTGACAGCACGATTCGCCTGCGCTTTTCTCAACGCTGTAGCGACCTCGAGATTAGCTGCGATAGCCAGATAGCGCTGCCGATTCAGGATGGTGAAGATGTGCTGATCCGCCGCTGTGATTATCACCTCAATCTCATCCACCCAAAAGATTACAGCTATTTCAACACATTAAGCACCAAGCTTGGCTGGTCGAAAAAATTGTTCTGATTTTATAGCCAGCCCCTTTACTGGATAAAAAACCAGATTATACTGTACGAAAACACAGTAATGGTTTTTCATACAGGAAGGCAGCTATGTTGGCACAACTCACTATTAGTAATTTTGCTATTGTTCGTGAGCTTGAAATCGATTTTCACAGCGGTATGACCGCCATTACCGGCGAGACCGGCGCCGGTAAATCGATCGCTATCGACGCGCTGGGGCTGTGCCTCGGTGGTCGGGCGGAAGCCGATATGGTGCGCAGAGGCGCCAACCGGGCTGATTTATGCGCCCGCTTCTCCCTGAAAGACACACCTGCCGCTCAGCGCTGGCTGGAACAGAACCAGTTGGAAAGCGGGCGTGAGTGTTTACTTCGCCGCGTCATCAGCGCTGACGGCCGCTCTCGCGGTTTTATTAACGGCACGGCAGTCCCTTTATCCCAGCTTCGCGATCTGGGTCAACTGCTTATCCAGATCCACGGCCAGCACGCCCACCAGTTGCTGACTAAACCCGAACACCAGAAGACGCTGCTTGATGGCTATACCGGTGAGTATGCGCTTACTCAGCTAATGGCAGAGCGCTATCGTCAGTGGCATAAAAGCTGTCGCGATCTGGCGCAGCATCAGCAGCAAAGTCAGGAGCGCGCAGCCCGTGCGGACCTGCTGCAATATCAATTAAAAGAGCTAAACGAGTTCAACCCGCAGTCGGGCGAATTCGAACAAATTGATGAAGAATACAAACGTCTGGCTAACAGCGGTCAGCTGCTGACGACCTGCCAGCATGCGCTGACAGTACTGGCAGACGGCGAAGAATCCAACCTGCAGAGTCAACTGTACGCCGCGAAGCAGCTGGTCAGCGAGCTGGCAGGTATGGACAGTAACCTCTCCGGGGTACTCGATATGCTTGAAGAGGCGTCTATCCAGCTTAGCGAAGCAACGGACGAACTGCGCCATTATCACGATCGCCTCGATCTCGATCCGAACCGCCTGTTCGAGCTGGAGCAGCGTATATCCCGACAGATCGCCCTCGCGCGGAAGCACCAAATCACGCCCGAAGAGCTTCCTGACCTTTACCAATCCCTACTGGAAGAGCAGCGTATGCTGGATGATAGCGCCGGTTCTCTGGAATCTCTTAGCCAACTGGTCGTTGAGCATCATCAGCTGGCGCTGGAAACGGCAAAGCAGCTGCATGCCCTGCGCCAAAATAGCGCCGATGAATTGACCCAGCTAATTACGGAGAGTATGCACTCACTCTCGATGCCGCACGGAGTGTTCGCCATTGATGTCGCATTTGATGAACGCCACCTTACGGCTGAAGGCGCGGACCATATCGAATTCCGCGTCACCACTAACCCGGGTCAGCCGCTGCAGCCGATTGCTAAAGTTGCCTCCGGAGGCGAGCTGTCACGTATTGCGCTGGCGATTCAGGTCATCACCGCGCGTAAGATGGAAACTCCGGCGTTGATTTTCGATGAAGTAGATGTCGGCATCAGCGGCCCTACGGCAGCGGTCGTCGGTAAACTGCTGCGTCAATTAGGCGAATCAACCCAGGTAATGTGCGTTACCCACTTACCGCAGGTTGCCGGTTGTGGACATCACCATTTCTTCGTCTGCAAAGAAACGGATGGTGAAATGACCGAGACGCATATGCACCCTCTGGATAAACGCGCTCGTTTGCAGGAACTGGCCCGCCTGCTGGGCGGTAGTGAAGTCACTCGTAATACTCTGGCAAACGCGAAAGAGTTGCTTGCCGCCTAAACTTTTTGATTTTCACAGAGTCATAGTGAACAGCAAATTGCCGATAGACCTGCAGCCGAAGGTTCCCAACCGGGCTAAGGTCTATTATCATCGGCATATTACAGATGAGCCACGTACTGCTCGGGCCCAAAAAGGAATCAAATCACTATGCGCTGTAAAATGCTGACTGCTGCCGCAGCGGTTCTTCTTATGTTGACCGCAGGCTGTTCTACTCTGGAACGAGTGGTTTACCGTCCTGACATCAACCAGGGAAACTATCTGGCACCAACCGATGTAGCAAAAATCCGCGTCGGCATGACGCAGCAACAGGTTGCCTATGCTCTTGGTACCCCGATGATGTCGGATCCGTTTGGCACCAATACCTGGTTCTACGTTTTCCGTCAGCAGCCTGGGCATGAGAAAGTTACCCAGCAGACGCTTACTCTGACCTTCAATAGCAGCGGTGTGCTGACCAACATTGATAACAAACCTGCCCTGACGGCGGAGTAAGGCTATCAATACGCAAAAAGCGCTCAATGAGCGCTTTTTTTATATCTGCATCTTCGTGCGAAACGGTTACTTTCCGTCGCTTTTCTCTGCCCGCTGGCGACGCAGCTCTTTTGGGTCAGCAATCAGCGGCCGATAGATTTCTACCCGATCGCCATCGTGGACCCAATCGTGAAGCTTAGCCGGGCGGCTATAAATCCCCACTTTGTTCTTCGCCAGATCGATATCATCACGCAGCGCCAGAAGGCCGCTGGCCACGATCGCCTGCTCGACCGTCGCGCCCTCCTCCAGCTTAACGCTTTGCAGATACTGCTTTTCCGGCAATGCGTAGGCCACTTCAACCACGATATTAGCCGACACTGTAGACCTCTTTAGCGCGGGTCGTGAACGCCTGCACCATATTCATGGCCAGCTCTTTGAAAATGCGACCAAAGGCCATTTCAATCAGCTTATTAGTGAATTCAAAATCAAGATGAAACTCAATTTTGCACGCTTCCGGGCTTAAGGGGATAAACTTCCAGCCGCCAATCAGCTTCTTAAACGGACCATCGACCAGACTCATGAGAATACTCTGGTTACTGGTCAGCGTATTTCGCGTTGTGAAGGTTTTGCTGATACCCGCTTTGGATACGTCCACCGCCGCGGTCATTTGCGTCGGACCGAGCTCCAGAACCCGGCTACCGGTGCAGCCCGGCAGAAAATCAGGGTAGGACTTCACATCATTTACCAGTTGGTACATCTGTTCCGCACTGAACGGCACCAGGGCGGTACGGCTAATCTGAGGCATAGCGGGTTCCACATATAAACACGGTGTAAATAATATCATTTATCTGCTGCTAAAAAAAACGCTGTACCGCAACTCGTGCTAAGATAGCCCATTACGCCTCGCGGGAAGATTGAGGTACGACTGTTTTAAGACGATGACTTCAGGATACTATGACTAAGAAAAAAGCCCACAAACCTGGATCAGCCACCATTGCGCTGAATAAACGCGCTCGTCATGAATACTTTATCGAAGATGAATACGAGGCTGGTCTTGCCCTGCAGGGATGGGAGGTAAAATCTCTCCGCGCAGGTAAAGCCAACATTGGCGATAGCTATGTCATTTTAAAAGATGGCGAAGCCTATCTGTTTGGCGCCAACTTTACGCCAATGGCCGTTGCTTCCACTCATTACGTTTGCGACCCGACGCGTACCCGTAAGCTTCTGCTCAACCAGCGCGAACTGGATACCCTGTACGGGCGCATCAACCGCGAAGGTTACACCGTAGTTGCTCTTTCGCTGTACTGGAAGAATGCCTGGTGCAAAGTCAAAATCGGCGTAGCAAAAGGTAAAAAACAGCACGACAAGCGTACCGATATCAAAGACCGCGAGTGGGCGGTAGATAAAGCCCGAATTATGAAACACGCCGGTCGTTAATTCCCCTTCCTGTCAGGGTCAGTTTTGCTGGCCCTGATGCTATATCGTTGTTGATGCTGATTTTTCACCCAACCTGACGCCATAATCCTCAAAACGAGGGCTGGTAAGCGCATTCATAAATCTGTTATACTCAACGTACACATTGGGGCTGATTCTGGATTCGACGGGATTTGCGAAACCCAAGGTGCATGCCGAGGGGCGGTTGGCCTCGTAAAAAGCCGCAAAAAATAGTCGCAAACGACGAAAACTACGCTTTAGCAGCTTAATAACCTGCTCTGAGCCCTCTCTCCCTAGCTTCCGCTCTTAAGACGGGGATCAAAGAGAGGTCAAACCCAAAAGAGATCGCGTGGAAGCCCTGCCTGGGGTTGAAGCGTTAAAACTAATCAGGCTAGTCTGGTAGTGGCGTGTCCGTCCGCAGGTGCCAGGCGAATGTAAAGACAGACTAAGCATGTAGTACCGAGGATGTAGGAATTTCGGACGCGGGTTCAACTCCCGCCAGCTCCACCAAACATTCATTCATGATGCATCATGAACCTTAAAAAAGCCTGCAACTTCAACGAGTTGCAGGCTTTTTTGTTGCATGTGTGGTCATGATCTCTGTATGAATCTTGAGCATTATGTATCTTGTTTTGCACCGCGTTGCCTGAACGCTAAAAAAACAAGGTGCAAAAACATGCCTAAGGTATTGAAATCCCTAACCAATACCGAGATCGCTGCCGCCAAGCCGCAGAAGACCGAGTATATGCTGCGCGATGGCGACGGACTGGCGTTGTTGATTAAGCCATCCGGCAGAAAGATCTGGTACTTCGAATACACTCCCCCGGCGCTGAAAAAACGGACCAAAATCAGCATTGGCCCCTATCCGGTAGTCACCCTCGCCATGGCGCGAGATTTCAGGTTGCAATACCGGCGTTTACTCGTGCAGGGCATCGACCCGCAGGCCCATCTGGAGCAGGTTGCAGAGGAGCAACGACTCCAGAATGAATGCACGCTGGAAAAAGTGGCAGAACAGTGGCTCAAAGAGAAAAAACGGACCAGCGATCTTAGCGAAGATCACGCCAAAGATGTCTGGCGCTCGCTGGAGATGCACGTCTTCCCTTCTCTGGGTAATACACCCGTTACCGAGATCCGTCCCAAAATGCTCAAGGAACACCTTACACCGCTGGAAGAACAGGGCATCCTCGAAACGCTGCGGCGGGTTATCTCACGACTCAATGAAATCTTCCGCTTCGCCATCTCCGAAGAGCTTATCGAGTTTAACCCAGCAGACAACCTGGTCGCCCGCTTTAAGAAACCGAAAAAGCAGAATATGCCCGCCCTTCACCCCAGCGAGCTGGGCAGGCTGATGCTGGCGCTATAGAACGCCTCTATCCGCAAGGAAACCCGCTGCCTTATCGAATGGGAGCTACTGACCTGGGTTCGCCCCGGCGAAGCCGTCAGCGCCCGCTGGTGCGACATCGATATGAAAAAAGCGGAATGGCGCATCCCCGATACTTTTATGAAGATGAACCGTTCGCACACGGTGCCGCTCAGCAAACAGGCGCTGCGCGTTCTTCAGGTTATGGAGCCCGTCAGTCGCCATCGCCCGTGGGTTTTCCCCAGTATCCGCAAACCACTGGAGCATATGCACCAGCAGACCGCGAACGCCGCGCTTATCCGCATGGGGTTCGGCGGCGAACTGGTCGCCCACGGCATGCGCAGCATCGCCAGGACCGCAGGAGCAGGTCATTTTCCCCGTGAAGTCCTGGAATCTGCGCTAGCACACCAGAAAGAAGACGAGATCGAAGCGGCCTACAACCGCAGCGACTATCTGGAACAAAGGCGACCGCTGATGCAGTGGTGGGGAAACTACGTTGATGCTGCCAGACGGCAGGCATTGCTCGGTGAAGAAGAACCGCTGCGGATCGTGGAAGGAGAATAATGTGACCAGTCCCATTCGTCAGAATCTGTTTGAACGGGAATGCGATATGCCGCTGCTGGAAGCGCGGCATCTCGCCCTTCTGCTTCTCGGCCTTGATGCTTCCCAACCTGCAAACGCCCTACCGGAAGAACATCAGGAGAATTACCGTATCCTGCACGACGCCATCAGCCGCACCATCAAAGCCACAGGCATGGTCAGCGCCCCTGCAAACAAACGTATGTTCTATGCCGATGAGATGTTCGCGCTGGCCTGGCGGCTTATTGATGACGAACTCACGCCGCCAGAAATTAAGGCCCGCAGCCTGAAGGCGGTGATGAAACTGTCGCGTAACGGTCGTGGTCGCAAGTGGCTGAAGACGCTCGGCGACGACGCGCTACCGGATCTCACTGCTTCCGCACAACCTTCCCAGCGTGGAATGTATAAGCGCGACAAAGCGCGGGAGAATACTGCCCGACTCTGCTGGCTACTGGTTCAGCTACTGGTTGAGGAGACTGACGGACGGTATGGGACGTATGATAAACCAGCTTCGGATCGGATACTTCGAAAGCTGAAAATGCTGGCGCAGGAGCGGGAATTGCCGTCGGATGGGCTTGGACGGGGGACGTTTTATGAGGTGTTGAAGATGGGGCGGGTGAAGAAAGTGTAGGTAGTTGCTGCATAGTGTCGGGATGTAACGAACCGATTAAACTCTGAAACCGCCTGATGTATAGTTGGCTTGGAGCCAATAGCAGATATGAATGAATCGATTGCAACAGAATCTCCGTCTGATCAAGACGTCTTCAAATTCTTGAGGTTATAGTGTGTGGTGCTCAATGAATCGTTGCGCAGGAAATTTGACCTGCGGACCATTTCAGCTGCAGCAAAAACAGGTAGCGTATCAAATACAGATGAAATCAGGCATTATGCAATGGAGACAAGATGATAGATGAGAGCGCAAAAACGATAGCCGAAAAGCTCGCTGTTCCGGTTTATGAAGATGCCCTGAGCCCTTTTGCTAAAGAATTATCAAAGGGGTTAGTCTCTATTGCCAGAATGGTAAATTCGGGAATATTCCTAGTTGAAGACAGTGTGCATGCGGTGACAAGCGTCTTACGGATGACAGCTGAGAATCTGGCATTATTACCACCCAAGCAAATTTCATTCGATCGGCCAAGGGTTGCTCTTCAGGCTCTAAATGAGGCCAAATTTGCAATAAATGAAGATGAAATACAGCGCCTTTTTTCAAATCTAATATCGGCAAGCCTAGACAAGAAAACTTCGGGGATTGCTCATCCAGCGTACATCGAAATAATCAAACAGCTCCAGCCGGATGAAGCTAGGATCCTTCGGTTTATGTTTAATAAAGAAAAGAATAGAAAAGGTCATGCACCCACAATTGATATTGTCCAACAAGATTCAAAGGATAGTAACTTCAGAACCACATCAACTACACCGGAAGTAAACCTAATTTGTGAAGATGCTGGTTGCGATATCCCCGAAAACTCATTTATGTATTTCTCCAACTTAAAACGATTGGGCCTGCTAACTACAACATCAGGAACTTCTTTCCCAAAGGAAGAGCATGAAAGAATTTTCTCATCAGAGAAGGTAAAAGAAATATGCAGTGTAAATTCGCATCTAGATAGAGTTTCTTATAAAAGCGGGCAATATAGTTTTACAGGTTTTGGTCAAGGCTTTGTAGATTCGTGTATCGGCAGACATAGTATTTAACAAGTCAATAAACTGTGTCGGTTATTGAGGCCTTAACGTTCGCAATTCGCTCAGGCTGTGTAAAAATGTTTTTGATTGCAGAAATGGCCTAAAATAGAACTGAAAATCGCTTCCCTATGTAAAATTCGACTCTGATAATCAGCCGTTTGATTCCAGATTTTGCATAACCTCATGCATTCCAGTATTCGATGAGAGTTTTCACACAGCCTGCGCTCATAGCAGACCAAGTACCACTTCAGTAGGTCCGCTTTGTGCAAGATATATAGGTATTAAGCTGTTCCATTGGCTAACACACTATGATGTTAGTAATGTCTTCATTATCAATATGAGGGCATCCCCATGAAGAAGCGTTTTTCCGACAAACAGATCATCAGTATTACTCCACAAGCGGGATAAGCTTTTTACCCGTATCTTCGAAGAATGAAAATGAAGCCCAGCGATATGTATATACCAAAGCAATCTTGCCAGAATGTGCCTCAATAACTTCTTTTAAATATGACTTACGTTTGCTGCCATCTGGAAATTTAGCCGAAAAGGTCACTATTGCTCGTGATGATAGTCCGCCACCATTTCGCATAAAGAGAATAAAATCACTCCCTCTAAACACATTAAACTCCGCGCAATTTGTCACATCATTATCAAACTTAGCAACTACATTTTTTATTTTGTCATAGAGGCTAACCATATCCCCAAAAATATTTCCATCTGCTAACTGAATATTTCTTTTATTTAACTCGGCTATATACCCATCATCATTAACTTTTCCAATCGGGTATCGTGCCTGAAGTACTATATCTTGTGACGCAATTTGCAATAGCTTCAATTCGTCAACGGTTAATGCCAACTCCAAATCAATAGCCATCCTATCAATCTTATGACCATAATCGCGAAACTTAAGATCTATCGTGTCTTTTTGCGCACCAAGATTCATTAAAAGAATCGCAGACTTTAACAGCATTTCGAAAGCATACCCCAACATAAGCCTGCTTGTTTTATCTGTTGCTGATGCGATATCGATATATTCATGCACAACGGGAGATTTCTTACTTGTAGCCAGAAACAAGCTCTTGTTTCGATCACCTTCACTTCTCAAAAGCTTTGCTGATAAATACAGCTTTTTGGACTCTGTTAACCAAGCCTTACGATCAAAGATACCTTTTCCATTTTTCTGCGTAATTATTTCGCTCTGCATTTAGCAACTCCTATATTATTAGAACCAAGCCCATAGTTAATCAGGAGCCAATCCCGTAGCAATTATAGCCAACCACTTTCAGAAGGGGTTCAAATTCAATTGCGCTCATATCTTCGACCCGTTGCCAGTCTCGTTCGACCTCATCAGGGTTAAGTCCACCCAGCGTGAAAGCATTAGTAACAATGTGTCCGGTATGTTCATCTTGTAAGCCGTTGATATCTTCAATGGGTACACGGCCGAGATATAGATTTTGTTTTATAAAAAGTCGGAGAGTTAAAGTTACTTCCACCTTGTCACCGTATCCATTATCAATTTGAGTTTTAGCCTCCTCAAATATCAGCAACTCTTCATGTTCCCCCGGTTCACTCGGCAGAGCACCATTATCCCATCGAGCCTGAGCAATCCCTAACGCCGTACCCAATAGCTCGTTCTCGGAACTGTAGACTGGCAACTTGTAAAACTCATTTGGTATGAGCAGAGGTTTAGGAGACGAACATCGAATTCCAAAACTCATGAAGCTGTTTCTGAAATCACACAATACAGGAGCATTCACCTCCACCCGCCATTTATGGTCACCTGTCGAAACTGGACGATATAGCGCAATCTGTAATTTCTGAGCACGCCGCAAAGCTGATTTAGTAAAACCAGCCGGACAGACTAAAGCCCCTTGATGCGCACATACGTCCTGTACTAACCCGTGAAATTCTTCAACACCTTTGACATCCACCGGATTAGCGTAGTCCTTGCAATCAATGACAATACGCATCTTGTATTGACCGATGGACTGTTCCACCAGAACATCCACCTGTCTTTTGGTTTCACTCTGGATACCATCAAGCATCACATTATGTTGCACTACAGCATCGGGAGAAAGTTGCCTTTGTATCATGGCAACAAGTTGTTCGAGAGCTTTCCAGTCGGGAATCTTATTTTTATCTTGACCAGCCATTGCGCCGCTCCGTTTGGGTCTTATACATAAAGATACCACTGGAATAACTTGAAGGAGAAATTGTAAGTATCCCGACAAAGCAGATGATTTTCTTTCAGAGTTCTTCAGGCAAGCAGACTAGTTTACCTTTAAGGCGAACTTCTGCTTCACGCTCAGAGCTGACAGTGAGATAGCGACAGCTATTGTGAAGTGTTTGTCGTCGTGCGTTGCCATTCGTTAACCTCAGCTTGCAGGACTCTGATTGAGCAAGAGAAAAATAAAATTGTTAATTTTCAATTGATTATTTAAAAATCATCAGTTCTGGCAGCAAATAAAACATTCCCGGACTGATTACTTTCTATCCGGACTTTACTTTTTCATCCGGACCTATACCTCCCTTTCCCGTTCCGCGCTATAACCGCTCCGACACTCTGTTCCCGTGAGGTGCAATCATGAAAACCCGTGCTGACAGTAACGATGCTTTTCCCGAAAGCGGTAACGTGCGTATGCGGCAGGTGGTCCAGTTTCTGGCGATGAGCGAATCGTCGGTTTACCGCCTGATTAAAAACACCGACTTTCCCCGCCCCGTCCACCTCTCTTCCCGTCTGGTGGTTTTCGATGCTGCTGAAATCCGTCAGTGGCAGCAGCGCCGTACCGCCATCCGCTAATCCACGCTCAGGGATGAGCCGACCGATACTTCATCATGAAACGCGCCCCCTTTCTCTGTAAGCAGTCTCCGGACCGCACGCTCGAAGTGGTAATCCTGGCCGGAAGCCTGGCATGGGAGACCTCACGCGCCTGGCGAAAAGATCCCAACCGGGAAGATGATGTTCCTCCGGTGGTGCTCGGCCCGAATGAACTGGCCGAACTGGACAACCTGACCATAATCAGACCTGACGCGCTCTACGTCCGGGTACTTCGCACAGGCGATATCCGCGAAGAGGAGTTGCTGAAAATCGCCGTAAAACTGGCACATGCGGATGTGCAGATGGCCCGACTGATGACCCCTGACGGTGAGTTACTGGAGAACTGGACCGGACAGCTTGAACGCCTGCGACAGGAAAGGCCTTCCGACATCCTGCCGGATCACTTTCGTCTCGATGAAGAGGCACTGTGGTTTGACAAGCTCACCGAACGCCGGGACGGTGAAAGCGACGTCCAGCCCCAGCGCATCTGTTCCCCTCTGCGCGTCACCGCCATCACCTGCGACAGCCATGACGGCAGCTATGGCCGCCTGCTGGAATGGCACACCACCACCGGGCAGTTGCGGCGCTGGGCCATGCCGATGGCGATGCTCAGCGGTAACGGCGAGGAGCTGCGGCGCATCCTGCTGGAGAACGGCCTGACCTACATCTCCACCCGCCCCGCCCTGCGCAGCCTGCTGTGCGAATACATCTCACGGTCACTCCCCGGACGCCGGGTCACCTGCGTGGAGAAAACCGGCTGGCACTGCGGGGTGTATGTTCTGCCGGATGAGGTTATCGGTCCGGATGGCGACAGCGTTATCCTCCAGGGCAGCCACTATCTGACCGGCGGCTTTGCGCAGGCCGGTACGCTGGCGGAATGGCAGGAGCAGGTCGCCGCGCTCTGTACAGGCAACTCGCGTCTGGTCTTTGCCGTCTGCTGTGCACTGGCCGCCCCGCTGCTGCGCCTGACCGGAACGGGCGGCGGAGGCTTTCATCTGCGCGGTGAGTCCACCGACGGAAAAACCACGGTAATGAAGGTGGCTGCTTCCGTCTGTGGCGGGACGGATTACTGGCACTCCTGGCGGGCCACCGGGAATGCGCTGGAGGGAATTGCCAGCCGCCACAACGATGCCCTGCTGCCGCTCGATGAACTGCGCGAAGTGGACCCTCGGGAAGCCGGGCTGATTGCCTATATGCTGGCGAACGGCCAGGGCAAGGGGCGCGCCCGCACCGACGGCGAAGTACGTAACCGCAGGCACTGGACGCTGCTGCTGTTCTCCACCGGGGAACTGTCGCTGGCGGAACATACCGAACGCGCCGGAGAACGCCTCTACGCCGGAATGGATGTGCGCATGGTACAAATCCCCAGCGACACCGGGCAGCATGGCGCGTTTGAGCAGCTACACGGCTTTGCCAGCGGCCAGCAGTTCGCCGATACCCTCTGCGACAGGGTGGCCCGCTTTCACGGCACCGCCTTTCGTGCCTGGCTGGCCTTCCTCACCTGCGACCTGGACGCCAGCACCACGCTGGCGAGAGAGTTACTTCGCCGCTACCAGACCGCCCTGATGCCGGAGAATGCCGGAAACCAGGTGCAGCGCATCGTGGCCCGTTTTGCCCTGCTGGCGGTGGCCGGAGAGATGGCAACGTTGCAGGGAATCACGGGCTGGCAGGAAGGCACGGCGTATGAGGCGATCCAGATCTGCCTACACGCCTGGCTGAACGAGCGCGGCCATATTGCCAACCAGGAGGATGAAGGCGTGCTGGCGCAAATCAAGCGGTTCATCACCGCGCACCAGTACAGCCGCTTTGCCTCGTGGGATGGCCCGGACCGCCCGCTGAATATGGTGGGCTTTCGCCGGGTGGAAAAAGATCCGCTGACGGGTGAAGAGCACACACTGTTTCACATCCTGCCGGAGGGCTGGCGGGAAATGTGCCGGGGCTTCAGTCCCGCCAGAGCGGCGAGATTATGCCAGGAAGCAGAATGCCTGCTGCCCGGCAGCGACGGGAAATACCAGTCGCAGGTTCGCCTGCCGGAGATCGGCAAAGCCAGGGTCTACCGGCTCACCTCCCGCATCCTCAGTATCTGAGTACAGTCTCGCGTGTCTTAAAACAAGGTGGTACAGAGTGGGACAAGTGGTACACGCAGAGCTGGCGCGGGTTACAGCGTCCCACCTTAGAGAATTGAGTTTAATAAAAGTGGTACAGGGTGGGACAGCCGTTGCTGAGTCTGTCCCACTTTTCAGACTGGCATTTTTCAGGTGGTACAGCGCAAAGCCACGGTTGGCGCGGTTGTACCACTTGTCCCACCTGTACCACCTCAAAAACAGAAGAAATGAAAATGACGAAAAGGGACTGCAAAAGCAAAGGCTGAAAGGAAGGGGGAATAAGGGGAACGGGCCTGCCCTTTAAGGATTTGGTGAAAACAGTAATGTACGGCCCGGATTATTCTTCTTAAAACGGTGATACTGAAGGATCAATTCTGCAAGCTCATCGTCCACAGCATAAAAATACGCTTCCGGTACATCAAGCGCTGCCGCCAGCTTACAGACAAGCCTGAAATCGGGTGCATGGACTTCCTTTTCATATGAACTGATCCGCGCGCTTGCAGATTCTTCATCCAGCCCTGCGAGAACACCCAGTTCCGCTTGCGTCAGATCAGCCCTGACTCTTGAAATCTTTAATCTTTTACCAATCACGATTGCAACCCTACACCTGAACATGCAGGAATTATCCCTCTCTGGGCAACAACCATCTTCAGGCATTCCCTTACCTATTCATGTATTACTTGAATTTTGATTATATTTAGAGCAATATTCAAGAATTGCGTGATTTATCACGGTTAAAAAGAGAAAACCGATGAAAAAGTCAACAACCAAAGACTGGCACCCCGCCGACATCGTTGCCGCCTTGCACAAGCGCGGTACCAGTCTGGCGAAACTGTCGCGGGAAGCGGGACTGGCCTCGTCCACGCTGTCGAATACCCTGACGCGCCCGTGGCCGAAAGGCGAGTGGCTGATTGCCATCGCGCTCGACGTGCATCCGTCAGTGATCTGGCCAGGCCGTTACCTTAATGCCAATAACAAACGTGAACCCCGAAAACCGCTTCCCCCCATGACAACAACCGACAACTCCGGGACATAACGACCCGCGCTGTGAGTGGCAGGACGCATTAACCAACGACACCTGACAGGAGAGTTGTTTATGCACACCAAACCACAACCATGCACCATAGCACCACTCGCAGGAGGCCACCATGTTTCTGGTCTCCCTGGCTGAAGGCTTTATTCACCTGTTCCAGACCGCAGGCAAAATCTTCCTCGACATGATGACGGGGCTTATCCCGATGCTCATCTGCCTGCTGCTGGCCATCAACTTCCTGATGAAGCTGGTCGGGACTGCGCGGATGGAGAAGGTCGCCGCCCTGCTTGGCCGCTCGCGCATTCTCACCTACGGCGTGTTGCCGGTGCTCGGCTGGTTCTTTATGAGCAGCCCCGGCGCGCTGACGCTCGGTAAGCTCTTACCTGAGAAGAGTAAACCCGGCTATGAGGATGCACTCGGCACCACCGCCCATCCGCTCACCAGCCTGTTTCCCCATGTGGTGCCGTCGGAGCTGTTCGTCTGGCTCGGCGTCGCTGCCGGAATACAGACGCTCGGTCTGCCCGTCACCTCACTGGCGCTGCGCTATATCGCGGCCGCCATGCTGATTGGCCTGATACGCGGGATTATCACCGAGTACCTGTTCCTGCGTTTAAGCAAACGGGGGAACGTGCCATGATGACCTACCGTGCGCGTATCGTCGCCGTCGGGGTGTTTGTTGCCGATGGTCTGACCGACAAAATGCTCATCACCTTCGACAGCAACGGGCCGACGGACTGCCTCGATTACTCGCTGTCGCTGGAAACCTTATTACGCGAAGAGAGCCTGTTCATTCTGCCCGGTGACACCCTGTTACTGGCCGGGTTCAGCTACCTCATTACCGCCGTGGGCAAAGGGGCGCAGCAGGCGCTGTTTGAACTCGGTCACCTGACCATGAAGTTTGACGGCGGGCTGAATGCCTTCCATCCCGGCGTGGTCCACCTCTCCGGTCCGTTGCCTGCGCTTGCATCCCTGCACGGGGAACTGGTGATTGCGGAGGGACGCCCATGAACACGATACTCATTCCTCCCGGCCCCGGCGGCTATGGCAAGGGACTGTGGCTGCCTGTCGCCAGCGGCAAAAAAGTGCTGTCGCTGACCGGACGCGAAATCCATCCGGTGGCGATAGAAATCGGCGCGCTCACCGAGTCGGAAATCGTCAACGGCTTTGCCAGTATTCCCCCGGATGAGGAACTGCTGTGCGTGGTGATTAACTGCGC
>NZ_ALNJ01000027.1:0-254866 GCF_000293135.1 Klebsiella sp. OBRC7
GCGTTCGCGCGTGAGCGGATTATCGCGGGTAAAGGTGGCATGACCTTCAGCATCATGCCACTGGCCGTTGGTGTACAGATTGCAGGTTATTGTCATTATTGGCTTCTCCTGGCGTTACGATTTGCCGAGTGTACCGGGTTGCGCCGCCGCGCGGTGGCGGTCGGGCGGTTATCGCCCGCTTTTTTCGTAACTTTGTGCAGGGTTCACATTTATGAGGAAGGTCGATGACGCCAATTGAGAGGATGTTGAATTTATCGGCGAAAACGCGGTTTTTAGCATAACCTGATAGCAATTGATTATTTGCCGGTTGAATTCTCCTGTGCTGTTATTAAAGGACTTATAACAAATTCATAAGGCTTATAACCATGTCTACAGGGAAAACGTTTCTTGCGCTGGCGTTGAGCGCGCTACTGCCGGCGGCAGGCGCCTGGGCGGCGGGCACCGATACGCTGGTCTATTGTTCCGAAGCTTCGCCGGAATCTTTCAACCCGCAGATTGCCAGCTCGGGCCCATCTTTCGTCGCCAGTTCCCAGGTGCTTTATAACCGCCTGATAAACTTTGACCCGGTCAAAAATACGCCAATTCCCTCGCTGGCCACCGAATGGCGCGTCTCCCCGGACGGTAAAACCTGGACTTTCACCCTGCGTAAGGGCGTGCAGTTCAACAGCAACAAATACTTCAAGCCGACCCGTGATTTCAACGCCGATGACGTGCTGTTCTCGGTGCTGCGGCAGAAAGATACCAGCCATCCGTACCATAATGTTTCCCAGGGACATTACGAATACTTCCACGACGTTGGGCTGGATAAGCTGATTAAAGACGTCAAAAAAATCGATGATTATCACGTGCAGTTTGTGCTGAACGAGCCGAACGCGGCGTTCCTCGCCGACTGGGGAATGGATTTTGCGTCCATTCTGTCTGCCGAATATGCCGATGCGATGCTGAAAAAAGGCACCCCGGAGTATGTTGATACCTGGCCTGTCGGCACC
Organism: Klebsiella sp. OBRC7; assembly: GCF_000293135.1. Taxonomy (NCBI): domain Bacteria; kingdom Pseudomonadati; phylum Pseudomonadota; class Gammaproteobacteria; order Enterobacterales; family Enterobacteriaceae; genus Klebsiella; species Klebsiella sp. OBRC7. The sequence goes on from NZ_ALNJ01000027.1 coordinate 990, forward strand.
GGACCTTACGCGCTACAGCAATATAAAGCGGATTCGCTGATCCGCTATGTCGCCAACCCGCACTACTGGGACGGTGACGTGCCGACCAAACACCTGATTTTCTCGATCACACCGAACGTTGAGACGCGGCTGGCGAAGCTGCAAACCAATGAATGCCAGATTATTCCCGCGCCGTCGCCGGTACAGTTCCCGGTGATTAAGGGCAATAAAGATCTGGCGCTGCATGCGGTTGAGGCGCTCAACGTTGGCTATCTGGCCTTTAATACCGAGAAAAAGCCGTTTGATAACGTACTGGTGCGCCAGGCGCTGAACTACGCTACCGACAAGCAGGCAATCGTGAAAGCGGTCTTCCTGGACTCCGGCAGCGTCGCGAAATCGCCGATCCCCGCCAATATGCTGGGCTATAAGAAAGATCTGCCTGATTACGACTACGATCCGCAAAAAGCGAAAGATCTCCTCAAGCAGGCCGGGCTGGAAAAAGGGGCCGAAGTCACCCTGTGGTCGATGCCGGTGCAGCGGCCGTATAACCCCAATTCCCGACGTATTGCCGAGATGATTCAAAATGACTGGAGCAAGGTTGGGATCAAAGCCAAAATCGTTACTTATGAATGGGGTGAATACCTTGCCGGCATGCGCAAAGGCGAGCACGACAGCGCGCTGTTTGGCTGGATGTCTGATAATGGCGATCCGGATAACTTTGCCGGCACTCTGTTAAGCTGCGATAACATTAAAACCGGCTCTAACGTTGCCCGCTGGTGCGATAAGTCTTACGATGCGCTGGTGAAAAAGGCTATCCTGGTCAGCGATCCCCAGGCGCGCGCTAAGCTATACGGCGAGGCGCAGGCGATTTTTCAGCAGCAGACCCCCTGGATCACTCTGGCGACCGGGAAGACCTTCTACGCGACGCGCAGCAACGTCAGCGGCTACAGCGTGAGCCTGATGGGCAGCGATTTTTCCAAAGTTAAACTCAACTAAGCCGCAAGGAGAAAAACATGTCGCATCTGGATGAGGTCGTCGCGCGCGTGGACGCCGCGATTGCCGAAAGCGTCATTACCCACATGAATGAACTGCTGATCGCGCTGAGCGATGACGCGGAGCTGGGACGGGAAGAGCGCTACGTTCAGCAGCAGCGTTTGCGGACTGCCATCGCCCACCATGGCCGCCAGCAGCACGAGGAGCAGGAGGCGCGCCGGGAGCAGCTGACCCGCGGCGGCGAAATTCACTAGCTTAGCGGCTAGAACTGGCGTCTGGCTACCAGCCAGGCGCCGACCACCAGCATCACCGCGCCGCAGAGCGGGCCAACCAGCGCGCGAAGCGGGACGTGGTGCGCGCGAATCAGATCTATCACTAACGCCCCCACCAGCTGGCTGGCAATCAATACCGCAATGGTGGTTGCCGCTCCGACGTTCTGATAACCGCTGATGCTGGCAAAGACGAAGAACGAGCCCAGCAGGCCGGGAATGAGCGTCCACCACTTTACGCTAATCGCCAGCTCCTGAAACCCCGCCGCGCCGTGCTTAAGCAGCAGTATTGTCACGAAAATCACGATGCCAACCAGCGAGTTAAGCAGCATGGCGATCAGGATGGTCGATGCGGACTGGGTAATGCGCACCATCAGCGTGTTTTGCAGCACCAGCCCGACGCCAGCGGCGATTAAACAGGCCAGGGTCAGCGTTTGATTCATGCGCTGCCGTCCGGATCGCGGCGATCGTCAAGCTGCAGCTGCATAAAGGTCAGATCCAGCCAGCGGCCAAATTTCGTGCCGACCTGCGGCATCTGCCCGGTGGTGATAAAGCCCAGGGTATCATGCAGATGCAATGAAGCCTCATTTTGCGCTTCAATGCCGGCGACCATGACGTGCTTATTCAGCCGTTTCGCCTCGGCGATAAGGGCGACGAGCAGGCTGCGGCCCAGCCCTTTCCCTTGATGATCGGGGTGGACATAGACGGAATGTTCGACGGTGTGGCGAAAGCCGTCAAAGGCGCGCCAGTCGCCGAAGGAGGAGTAACCGGTAATCACGCCGTTTTCTTCGCTCACCAGCACGGGATAACCGGCTATCTGCCGGGCTTCGAACCAGGCAATACGGTTGTCGGTATCGACGGTTTTGTCGTTCCAGATGGCGGCGGTATGGACGACCGCGTGGTTGTAGATTTCAGCGATTGCTGCGCAATCGTCTTTGCTGGCATGGCGGATGCTCATGGTAACCCTCAGGCTTGTTCACTATAGTAGTACGATATTATTACAATAATGTACGCAAGGCTGTCACCTGGTTTAGGCATAAATTTTTCCTCTGGCTTGCCGACTCCCACAGTTGTCTGTCCAGGACTCTCCTGTCTCATCGTTCAAATCAATACTTCCTGTTTTACAATTGATTAAACGTATCACTATTACTCAGCAGTCATATTTTCAATTTTTATTTACCGGTTTTATATTTTGATGACATTTAGTAATGAAGTTGTGGTCACGATAACTTCATGATTGTATTGAAAATGATACAAATCATTGTGATAGCATTCCCTTTTTGATTTTTACGCAATAGAAATAGCTTAACCCCGGAAGATATATTGTTATTAATCAGAGTGCGTATGGAAAAATATACGGCATGACTCTGGTGGATTTCATAACGATATTCCATTCATACCATTATGCGTATTTATACGCAGGGATTGATTTCGCTAATAAGGGTGAAGCAATGGCGCGTAGGAAAAATATGAAAGTAGTAGTGCCTTCGATACTGGCAATTATTATTGGTAACGTATTAGTCAATACCACCATGGCGGCTGAAACCAATATGCTACAGGCGGCACCGGCTTATACCGCGACGCAGACTAAAGGGGAGACGCTGTGGAGCAATGAGGATACGGCAATCGGTATTTTAGGATCCGTACGTTTAATGGCCAAAACGGACTCTAATCATACTCAGGAACATAATATACAGAATAATGACTCGCGACTGGGGGTTGCCGTGCGGCATAATTTTGACCTGAACGGCCTGAGTAATTATGCCATCGGTTATTATGAGACCGGCGTTCATGGTTTAGATTCCGCCACCGATGATCAGGGCAATGATGTTTATACGCGGCAGGCTTATGCCGGTATTGGCAATGATCGCTATGGCGTGGTGACCTTCGGCAAACAGTATGCCCCCACGGACTGGGGGCTGGGTATTGATACGACTTATGCCTGGGGCGGTAAAGCGAAACATGATACCGCCGGAATGTCGACGGATATAATTAATTCCGCGGCGATCTACTATTACAGTGATAAAAATATGACTGTTGGCATCATGGGACAAGGCAATGACAATGTCGATAGCATCGGGTTTGCAGCCTACGGCGATGGCCCCAACCTGCACGACGCGTACCGCGATGGGTCAGCCACCGTTCACGGCGGAGCGGCGGCTGCCGCGCAGTACCGTTGGGATAACGGCTTCTCCGTCTCCAGCGCGGTGGCGTATAACAATTACACGGTAAATAGCGGCTCAGTCAGCGGCTGCCAGAATTTTGGCCCGAATGGCCACTGTTTTAATTACACCGATAATAACGGCGATGCCTATGACGGCAATACTTATAGCATGGGCATGAACGCGAAATATACGACAAGCGTCGGCGATCATGCCTGGTATAACGGCGCGGAGGTGATTTATTACCTTAATAAAGTGAATGATGTTACAGCGGCGACAAGCGGTCATTACGATCGTAATACCCGGCAGGGCGATGACCAGGAAACGGTGCTTGGCCTGGAATATGACTCTCAGTTTAAAATCACGCCGGCCTGGGGCGTGTACGTTGATTTTAACTGGTCGCAGGGCGGCGATGCGATGGAGGGGCAGCACTTCCAGTCAACGGTATTAGGCACCGATTACTGGCTGGGGAAAAACGCGGTGACTTATCTTGAATACGGCTACGAAAAAGCCTGGGGCAACGATAACGAAGCGTGGAATATTGACGACAATCTCGGCGCAGTGGGGCTGCGCGTCTTTATCTAAGCGGGATTATTTCTTTTCATTTATTGCCGTAACGATGTTTAAATTAACGGATTGAATGACTCTCTGTGTTTGCCCGGCCAATTATAGCCGGGCTTTATCATCTTCATTTCCGACGGCGGGCGTCTGGTTGTAGAAACAGAAGGGCTACACTATAGTGTCACGTTATGAATACTATAGAAGACAACCTCAACCAGCGCATCAGCGCACGCATCCGAATCGAGCGGGAATCCCGCGGCTGGTCGCTCAGCGAACTCGCCGAGCGGGCAGGGGCGTCGCGGGCGATGATCCACAAGATCGAGCGCGGCGAAAGCAGCCCTACGGCGTCGATGCTTGGACGACTTTCCGGCGCCTTCGGCATTAGTATGTCGACGCTGATCGCCAGGGCGGAGATGCAGGAAGGCAAGCTGCTGCGTTTTGCTCATCAGCCGGTGTGGCACGATCCGCAGAGCCACTATCTTCGGCGTCACGTTTCCCCGCGTAGCGACCTGCCTATCGATTTGGTGCAGGTGGAACTTCCGGCTGGCAGCGACGTTCCTATGCCCGCGTCATCCTATGCGCTGGCCCGGCAGCTCATCTGGCTACAGCAGGGCGAACTGGTCTTTCTCGAAGGCAACGCGCGCCACGAAATGCAGGCGGGGGATTGCCTGGAGCTCGGGCCGCCGAATGACTGCCGCTTTATTAATGAAACCACGCAGCCCTGCGTCTATCTGGTGGTCCGGCTCAATCAATCTGCCTCATAATGTCAATGCGCGTTGCCGGGAAAGCAGCTAGCCTCAATACAGACTTGTCAAAAGAGGAGTTTGTTATGGCTTTCAATCCGCAACGCCACCGCCGCTGGCTGCTGGCATCCCGTCCGCACGGCGAGCCGACCGGAGAAAACTTCCGCCTGGAAGAGGGGGAGGTCGCTTCTCCCGGGCCGGGGCAGCTACTGCTGCGCACCGTCTATCTGTCTTTAGATCCCTATATGCGCGGGCGGATGAGCGACGCTCCTTCCTATTCGCCGCCGGTCGCCGTTGGCGCGGTGATGGTGGGCGGCACCGTGAGCCGCGTCGTGACATCGAACCATGATGATTATCAGCCCGGCGACTGGGTGCTGGGCTACGGCGGCTGGCAGGATTATGAACTCTCCGACGGCAGCGGGCTGGTGAAGTTAGGCGAGAGCCCGGAGCACCCTTCCTGGGCGTTGGGGATCCTCGGCATGCCGGGCTTTACCGCCTATATGGGGCTGCTGGATATTGGTCAGCCGAAAGCGGGTGAAACGCTGGTGGTTGCCGCCGCCACCGGGCCGGTTGGCGCAACGGTCGGACAGATTGCGAAGCTGAAAGGCTGCCGTACGGTGGGCATCGCGGGCGGCAGCGAGAAGTGCCGCTATGCGGTAGAAACCCTTGGCTTCGACGTCTGCATCGATCACCGCGCGCCCGATTTCGCCGTCAAACTGCTTGAAGCCTGCCCGCAGGGGATCGATATCTACTATGAGAACGTGGGTGGGAAAGTGTTTGATGAAGTGCTGCCGCTGCTGAACACCTCGGCCCGCGTGCCGGTTTGCGGCCTTGTCAGCGGCTACAACGCCACCGCGCTGCCCGACGGCCCGGATCGTTTACCGCTGCTGATGGCGACAATCCTCAAAAAACGCATCCGTATGCAGGGCTTTATTATCGGCCAGGATTACGGGCACCGGATTGCCGAGTTCCAGCAGGAGATGGGGCGCTGGGTGCAGGCAGGGAAAATTAAATACCGCGAGCAGGTCGTTGACGGCCTGGAGAACGCGCCGCAGGCGCTCATCGGTCTGCTGAAGGGCGAGAACTTCGGTAAAGTGGTGGTTCGCGTCTCTCCTGACGAGTAGCTTTTTCCCGGCAGGCATCGCGCCTGCCGGTTTTATGATGATTTACGCGTAAAACGCCAGCCGCTCCGCCAGCAGGTCAACAAACGCCTGGCGATCGACATCGAGCATCACCGTTGCGTTCGGCTTCCTGCCGGTCAGATTGTAGAAATCGACCACGGTCATTCCCTGGGTATATTTCCCTTGTGTTTCCACGCCGACCCAGCGTTCAACGGTGGTAAACATCTCCGGCTTCAGCAGCCAGGCGATAGTGCAAGGGTCGTGCAGCGGCGCGCCGACAAAGCCCCATTTCTCATCCTTATGATACTCAAGGAAGAAGTCGAGCAGTTCGGCGACGATGGTGGATATCGGGTTGCCAATGCGGCGGAAGCGCTCAATATCCTCAACGTGAATTTGCGCTTTATGGGTGACGTCTAACCCGGCCATCACCACAGGAATGCCGGACTGGAAAACGATCTCCGCCGCTTCCGGGTCGACGTAGATATTAAACTCCACCGCCGGCTGCCAGTTCCCCAGCACCATTGCGCCGCCCATAATCACAATACGGTCGATTTTGGCATGCAGTTCCGGATGGCTGTTCAGCAGCAGGGCGACGTTGGTTTGCGGGCCGGTTGCGACGATGGTGACCGGCTCGGCGCTGTCGCGCAGGGTTTTGGCCATCAGCTCGACGGCGGTGCACGCCTGGGCGGCAAAGCCCGGTTCCGGCAGCGCCGGGCCGTCAAGACCGCTCTCGCCATGCACGTTGTCGGCGATAATCAGCTCCCGCATCAGCGGCTTAAGCGCGCCGCCGGCTACCGGGATATCCGGGCGTTTAAGCAGGGTGAGCATGCGCAGGACGTTGCGCAGGGTTTTGTCCGGGGTCTGATTTCCCGCGGAGGAGGTGACGGCTTTAACATTGAGTTCGGGTGAGGCGAGGGCAAGAACGAGGGCAATCGCGTCATCATGACCCGGATCGCAATCGATAATCACTGGCAGTGCCATGGCAGCTCCTTGTTGGCGTTATTTTGTGACAAGGGTAACGCCGTAAAGCGGCATAGACGAGGCTTAGCGCAGGATAGTGTGATGACGTGCACGATTGAGCGCCGATATCGCGCGACGCCTTACCAATCTATCTGCTTGATCCTTGCGCAATCAGGGGGTAGCCATGCGGTGGCGCAAAAAGTCGCTTCTCGCGGAGGCCTATAATGATAAAACGACGCAACCATACAAATATTCATGGTTTGCTTTCCGCCAACGGATTCTTATTCTAAAGAAAACTCCAGGAGATAATCGCAATGAAAGATGTTGTAGATAAATGCAGTACCAAAGGCTGTGCCATCGACGTAGGCTCGATTATTGATAACGAGGACTGCGTCTGGCGGGTTGAGAAAAACTTCGCCAGCCGCGAAGAGGCTGAGTCCACCCTGGCGGCGGTTCGCCAACGTGCCGAAGCCGCCGCGCCCGCCAGTGAGCCGCCGCAGGTCGACTATACCATTGAGGCCGCCGGCGATGAGACAAAGCTTGAGGCTTCGATTGCCTTCTCCTGCCAGGCGGAAAAGATCATTTTCGAATTGTCGTTAAGAAACGTGATTTAACGTCAGCGAGCGCCCACGGCTCACCCTCAACAGGATCCTGCGTGCGATCCCGTTGAGGTGCCGTGGTCAAACGTTACTCAAACCGCCATGCCAGGTTTAGACCGATACCGTAGTTACGGCCCGGCGCCGGTTCGTAGTAGCGGCCGTTGGATTCATTCACGATAACCGATCCCGCGTAGCTGCGGTCGAACAGGTTATCCACGCGGCCAAACAGATCCATATCCATCCTGCCGTAGCTCCATTTATAGCCGGTCGTCAGGCCGACCACCGTCCAGGACGGTGCTTTGGCAGTGTTCTCATCGTTAGCCATAATATCGCTCATATAGCGAATATCGCTGCCCGCGTACCAGCCTTTTTCGGGCTGGTAGCCAAAGGAGGCATAGCCCATGTTGCGGGCGATCCCCGGAATGCGATTGCCTTTACAGCTGGTATCATCACAGACGTTGGTACGATAGGTCGCATCCAGCCAGGTCCAGGCCGCTTTTAAACGCCAGCTCTCGCCGAACTGCTGATCCAGCCCCAGTTCCATCCCCTGACGACGGGTTTTCCCTGCGTTTTTGTAGCTGGTACGCCCGCCGCTGCTGGTGTCGACGACAATCTCATTGTCGGTGTCGGTCTGGAACAGCGCGGCGGTCAACAGGCCGTTGCCGATACGCGCCTTGCTGCCAATTTCAACGGTTTCGTTGGTGGACGGCTGCAGGCCAAAGTTCAGCCCACCCTGGTCGCCGGAGCGATAGGAAAGCTCATTGATGGTCGGCGTTTCGAAACCGCGTCCGGCGGAGACGTAGACGTTCCACGCGTCGGTTACCGCATATTTCAGCGATCCTGCCGGCAGCCATTTATGATAGCTGGCCTCGCCGCTGTCATCACCATTGCCCGGCGTAATGTAATAATCGTTGGAATCGAACCAGACCGAGCTGTAGCGCACGCCCGCGTCCAGAGAGAGTTTCTCGGTGAGCTGCCACTGGGTTTGCAGATAGGGATCGACGTTCCACATCAGGTTACGCTCGTTGCGGCGCAGGTCTCCCTTTTCACCGTACTGCGGCGCGCCGTTGCTCATAACAAAGTTTTCGTAACCTTTGCGGCGCTCGCTCATAGTTTCGTAATCAAGACCGGTGGTAAAGGTGATCGGCACCAGCAGCTCGCCGCGGTGGGTCCAGCGGGTATCAATCCCCTGGTAGTGACGCGTCAGGTCGATAACGCCGCCAGCATGGGTGGGTTTGAGCTGCGGAGCGCGAGGAATCGATTGATACTGGGTGGTTTCACGTTCACCGGCGTACATCATCACGCTCAGATCGTCCTGCTCGCTCAGCTGTCGCTCGTAGCGTAAACCGGCCTGGGTCTGTTTGATGGTTTTGCGGGTATTGTACTCATCACCTCTTGGCGACTGGCGCGGATTGTTTTGCCATTCGTCGTAGCTCAGGCCGCCCGCGTCATTAGCTTTAATATCCACGCTGTTGAACAGCAGGGTCAGCTTGCTGACGTCATCGATACGCACGCCGAGCTTCGCGTTGGCGAGATTCTTACGCGCGCCGCTATGGTCGCGGAAGCCGTGGGTGGTGAAGCGGTTGGTAGATACCACGTAGTCGACGTCGCCCGCGTGGCTGCCGTCGCCCACCGCGCCGGTCGCTTTCATACCGTAATGCCAGGTGCCAAAGCTGCCGTAGTAGCTGCTGGCTTCGATAGTGGGCGGCTGGCTTCCGGTCTGGCTGGTGGCGTTGATCACGCCGCCGGAGGAGTTACCGTACAGGGCAGAAAAAGGCCCGCGTAGCACCTCGAGCGAATCGAGGCTGCCAATATCAATATTCGAGGTTTGCCCCTGGCCATCGGGCATGGTGGCCGGGATACCGTCGACGTAAATACGCAGCCCGCGCACGCCGTAGGTGGAGCGGGACCCGAAGCCGCGAATCGAAAGCTGCAGATCCTGCGCGTAGTTCTGGCGGTTTTGCACCTGCAGTCCCGGTACCGCGCCCAGCGACTCGGAGAGGTTTACCCGCGGCGCGGCCTGGCGCATCTCATCGCCGTTAACCACGCTAACGGCGGCGGGGGTATCGAGTTCAGAAACCGCCGACGGCGCGGCGGTAACCACCATGGTCTGTTCAGCGGCGAGAGCGGTTGGCCCTGCGGAGACCAGCGGCAAAAGCAGAGCGGGGAACGCGGCGGCGCGCACGGAAAGGATTTTCATCAAAGTTACTCACAAAACGAACCAAACGGAACATATGTATATATGTTAGCTCTTTTGTAAATTTTTTGAAAAGACTTAACGGAATTTGAGTTAACAAATAGCAAGAATTGCGTGATGCCGAGAGCGCTACGGGTAATTAACGCTCCACATTGCGATAAATAATGATTACTATTCGCATTCCAAAGAAGAGCGCAAAGCGATGATTTTGCGCCCCGGAAGCACTGTCGAGCAGGCATATATTTGTTTTATCAAAGGGAGTCGTCATGTCATTACGTCATCTGTCCGCGCCGCGTCTGCGCCGTTCACTGTTGTTAACTTCGTTACTGCTGGCGGGGAGCTTTAGCGCCCACGCGGCGGAAGAAATGCTGCGCAAAGCCGTCGGCAAGGGTGCATACGAAATGGCCTATAGCCAGCAGGAGAATGCGCTGTGGGTGGCCACCTCGCAAAGCCGATCGCTGGATAAAGGCGGTATCGTTTACCGTCTCGATCCGACGACTCTCGAAGTCACGCAGATTATTCATAACGATCTGAAACCCTTCGGCGCGACGATCGATAACGCCACTCAGACCCTGTGGTTTGGCAACACCACCGACAGCACCGTCACCGCTATTGATGCCAAAACCGGGAAAGTGAAAGGGCGTCTGGTGCTTGACGCCCGCCAGCGCAGCGAAACCGTACGTCCGCTGGCCCCGCGCGAGCTGGCGGTCAACGAGAAAACCAATACCGTCTACATTACCGGGCTGGGTAAAGAGAGCGTGATTTGGGTGGTGGATGGCGACAAGCTAACGCTGAAAGACACTATCGCCAATACTGGCGCAATGGCGACCGGCCTGGCGCTGGACGCGGAAGCGAACCGTATCTATAGCACCAATGCCGACGGGGAACTGGTGACTATCGACAGCACCAGCAACAAAATCCTGTCGCGTAAAAAGCTGCAGGATGATGGCAAAGATCACTTCTATCTCAACCTGAGCCTGGATACCGCCGGACATCGCGCCTTTATCACCGACGGTAAACAGCCGGAAGTGCTGGTGGTCGATATTCGCGATGGCAAAGTGCTGGAGAAAATCGCCGCGCCGGAGTCGCTGGCCGTGCTGTTTAACCCGACGCGCAATGAAGCCTACGTGACGCACCGTAAAGCCGGCGAAGTGAGCGTGATCGATGGTAAGACCTACAAAGTGGTCAAGACCTTCAAAACGCCGACTCATCCGAACAGCCTGACGCTCTCCGCCGATGGTAAAACGCTGTACGTCAGCGTGAAGCAGGAGTCGACGCGTCAGAAAGAGGCGACCCAGCCGGATGACGTTATCCGCATCGCGCTGTGATCCTGACGGGAGGGGACAACCTCTCCCGACATCAGTGTGCTCGCACTGCAGCCGGGTTGCGGCTTACGCCTCACCCGGCCTACAAAATGCACTGTTTGCCCGAAAACCGCACCCATCCAGATATCACCCTCTGTTACAAACACTTATTAGCCTGATAAATGTAATGGCTATAAACTTACGGCTTTCCTGCGCAAGCGGGACGGTGGCATTAATCCTGGAGAAAAGATGAAAAAATCATTAATGGTTGTTTGCGCCGGCGCGATGCTGGCTCTTCTGGCGGGCTGTAGCTCAAATTATGTCATGACGACAAAAAGCGGGCAAACAATCGTAACGCAGGGCAAGCCGAAGCTGGATAAAGATACCGGAATGACCAGCTATACTGATGAGTCGGGCAATAAGCGCCAGATTAACAGCAGCGATGTGGCCCAGCTGGTGGAAGATAATTAAGTTGTGCCGTTGCGGTTTGCCCGGTGAGGCAAACCGCAAAGTGATTTATTGCTGTTTTTCAATATTCGGCGCGGTGCTATGAATGTCATGCACGCGCTTGCGCACGCCAAACCAGCCGGCGACCAGCAAAACGGCAATCAGCGGAAGCGAACCGATGGTATAAGTCCCATTCGGATAATCGAAAGCCATTAATACCAGCACGCTAAGCAGGAACAGCAGAGTCAGCCAGGAGGTAAAAGGCGCCCCCGGCATCTTGAAGCTAACGTCCGCCGCTTTGCCTTCCTTGATCGCCTTACGCAGGCGCATCTGGCACACCACAATAAAGCCCCACGAGGCGATAATCCCCAGCGACGCGACGTTAAGGACAATCTCAAATACCTGAGAAGGCACGAGGTAGTTGAGGAATACCCCAACGACATATACCGCCAGCGTCGCCAGAATCCCGGCGTAGGGCACGTGGTGGCGGCTCATTTTCGACATAAACTTCGGCGCCGAACCGCCCATCGACATGGAGCGCAAAATACGCCCGGTGCAGTAGAGGCCGGAGTTGAGGCTGGAGAGCGCGGCGGTTAACACCACGATATTCATCACGCTGCCGATATACGGCACGCCAAGCTTCGAGAAGAAGGTGACGAACGGGCTCTGCCCGGCCTGATAGGCATTCCACGGCAGCAGCAGCACCAGCAGCAGCACGGAGCCAACGTAGAACAGACCAATACGCCAGATAACGCTGTTAATGGCGCGCGGCACCATGGTCTGCGGATCTTTACACTCGCCAGCGGCGGTACCCACCAGTTCGATAGAGGCGAAGGCGAACACCACCCCCTGTACCAGCACCAGCGCCGGCAGCAGGCCGTGCGGGAACAGGCCGCCGTTATCGGTAATCAGGTGGAAACCGGTGGCATTGCCATCCAGCGGCTTTCCGCTGCCAAGAAAAATAGTCCCGACCACCAGAAACGCGACGATCGCCAGAACTTTCACCAGCGCGAACCAGAACTCCATCTCGGCGAACCATTTCACGCCGATCATGTTCATGGTGCCGACAATCGCCAGTGCGCCGAGGGCGAAGACCCACTGCGGAACGTCGCCAAACGCGCCCCAGTAGTGCATATACAGCGCGACGGCGGTGATATCGACGATCCCGGTCATCGCCCAGTTGATAAAGTACATCCAGCCCGCAACGTAAGCCGCTTTTTCGCCGAGGAACTCGCGGGCGTAGGAGACGAAGCTGCCGCTGGAGGGGCGATGAAGCACCAGCTCGCCCAGCGCGCGTAAGATAAAGAACGAGAAGAGGCCGCAGACCAGATAAACCAGCGCCAGCGCCGGTCCGGCCATCTGCAGGCGCGCGCCCGCGCCGAGGAACAGGCCGGTACCAATCGCGCCGCCGATGGCAATCATCTGCACCTGACGGTTGCCCATCGCCTTGTGGTAGCCCGACTCCTGGGAGTTCAGCCAGTGGCGTTTGGCAGCGTGCTGCTCCGCCACGCTAGAGTGTTTTGTATTCATTGATGTCGCTATTTTCCTGTCAATGTCCATGAAGTGGTTCGTGCTGCTGGCTCTCTCATCATTCTGAGGAATGAGATAAGCGAGCATGGCGGAGAATCCTACACGTATCGGAAAATGGACGCACGCAAAAGATTTGCGGACAGCACTTGCTTAAATATCAATGAGATCGGAAGCTTTTCGGCGTTCGCGCATGATGGGGAAATTTTGCTCATCGTTTTAACATTATTGCGCTATTATTCTCCGCCCGCGTTTTGCCCGAGAGACCACGATGAAAATCAACGTAGTAGGGACCAGCGGCGTCGGCAAATCCACCCTCGCGCGTCGGCTGGCTCAGGAACTGTCGCTGCCTTATATTGAAATGGATGTGCTCTACTGGCTGCCCGAGTGGCAAGGGACGCCGGACGATGAGTTCTACGCCAAACTCGCCGCCGCGCTCGCTGCGCCCGGCTGGGTGCTGGACGGCAACTATAACCGCAGCCGCCCGGTAAAATGGCGCGATGTGGATCTGGTGGTATGGGTGGACTACAGCTTCTGGCGCACGCTCCGCCAGGCGGTCAGTCGCGCGGCTTCACGCGCAAGCCGACGGCAGGAGCTGTGGCCCGGCACAGGCAATTGCGAAACCTTCCGCCGCTCTTTCTTTAGCCGGGACTCTATTATTCTCTGGACGCTGAAAACCTGGCGCAACAATCGCCGGCGTTACCTGGCGGATATGCAGGACCCGCAGTATCAACACATTCGCTTTGTTCGTTTACGCGACCAGCAGCAGACCGAGGCGCTGGTGCGCGAGCTTCGGCAGAATAGCCGATAATCCCCCGGCTCGCGCTGCGCGTAGCCCGGACAGATGCGCAGCATCGCCTCCGGGGCAGTTACCTCACCGCATATCTAATTTCCGGCAGAGCAAATGTAAATAAATTGTTTCTCACTGACCGCGGCCGCTTCTAATAATGCAGACATGTTAATTCACATGAGCCTGCGAAATGTCTTATCGAATCAGTATCCTGGATAAAAGCCCGCTGGCGGCCGGAGAAACGGCTGCCCAGGCGCTGGCGCGTACATTAACGCTTGCGCAACAGGCGGAAGCCTGGGGCTATCATCGCTTCTGGATAGCCGAACATCACAATACCGAGCAGCTTGCCAGCCCGTCGCCGGAACTGGCGATCGCCTGGATCCTCGGCCAGACCCGCCGGATTCGCGTTGGCTCCGGCGGCGTCATGCTCCAGCACTACAGCCCGTACAAAGTGGCGGAAAACTTCAATATGCTGGCCTCCCTCGCGCCCGGCCGCGTCGACCTCGGCGTGGGCAAAGCCCCCGGCGGCCTGCCGCTCTCTACCCGCGCGCTGCAGCAGGGACTTAATCCCCAGCAAAAGGGGAGTTTTGCCGACCAGCTTGCGCAGCTCGATAACTGGCTGTCGCTGACCGAAACCGACGGGGAAGAGAGCGTCCGCGCAACGCCGATTCCGCCGCGTCGCGCTGACGGCTTTCTCCTCGGTGCCAGCCTGGAAAGCGCGCAGCTGGCGGCGCAGCTGGACTGGAATTTCGTCTTCGCCGCCCATCTCAACGGCGATAAGCAGCTGCTGCGCGAGGTGTTAACCCGCTGGCGCGAACTGAGCCGGCGCGACGCGATTATTGCCGTTCAGGTCATCGTGGCCGAAGAGGCCGCGACGGCGGCAGAGCTGGCAAAATCTGTCGAAACGTGGGGCGTTGAGCTGGAAAACGGCCAGCGGGTCACCGTCGGCAGCGAAGCGCAGGCGGCCGCCTTTGCCCGTCAGGCGGGCAGCAGGCCGACGCGCATCGCCCGGCGGGAATCGGCGGCGCTGTTCGGTACCCCGGAGCAGGTGAAAGCGCAGCTGGATGCCCTGCAGTCGGCCTGGAACATCGACGAATTTATTATCGACACGCCCATCAACGATGGCGCGGCGCGCGTTAACTCCCTGCGTCTGCTGGCTCGAACGCATTTGAGCGCGGAGGTGCAGCCATGAGCCTTTCCGAACAGTTAATTCGCTGGCGGCGCGAACTGCACCAGTACCCCGAGCTCTCGCTGCAGGAGGTCGACACCACCGCACGTATTGGCGACTGGCTGCAGAGCGGCGGCATCAGCCTGCTGCCTTATGAACTGAAAACCGGCGCGGTTGCTGAAGTGGGCAGCGGCGATAAGGTGATAGCCCTGCGTGCCGATATCGATGCGCTGCCTATCGAAGAGGCGGCCAGCGTGCCGTTTCGCTCGTTGAATGCCGGCGTGATGCACGCCTGCGGGCATGATATTCATACCAGCGTGATCCTTGGCGCGGCCTTACTGCTGAAACAACGCGAAGCGCAGCTGGCGGGACGCGTCCGTATTCTGTTCCAGCCGGCGGAAGAGAGCTTCGGCGGCGCGAAAACCCTGATTCGCGCCGGCGTGCTGGAGGGCGTTTCCGCCATTTTCGGTATGCATAATGAACCGGGTCTGCCGGTGGGCGAATTCGCCACCCGAGGCGGCGCGTTTTACGCCAACGTCGATCGCTTTGTGTTTAAGGTGACCGGCAAAGGGGCTCACGCCGCCCGGCCTCATGAAGGGAAGGACGCCATTCTGCTGGCCAGCCAGCTGGTAACCCTGCTGCAAAGCGTCGCCAGCCGCGAAGTGAATACCCTTGATTCCGTGGTGCTTAGCGTCACGCGGATTCAGGGTGGCAATACCTGGAACGTCCTGCCGGAAAGCGTCGAGCTGGAAGGTACGCTGCGCACCCACAGCAGCGCAGTCCAACAGCGGGTGAAAGCGCGGGTAAGCGAGATTGCCGCCGGCTTCGCCAGCGCCTTCGGCGCGCAGATCGATGTCTTCTGGTACGCCGGGCCGACCGCGCTGGTCAATGATGAGCGCTGGGCCGCTTTCGCCAGCGATGTGGCCGAACGGTCCGGCTACCGCACGCACCAGGCGGATCTCCATCTCGGTGGGGAGGATTTTGCCGTTTATCTTCAGCATATTCCCGGCGCGTTCGTCAGCATCGGCAGCGCCAGCGAATTTGGTCTTCACCATCCGGCGTTTAACCCGGATGAGCGTTTAATCGCCCCAGCGGCGCACTACTTTGCCGATCTGGCAGAGCAGGCATTAAAAGCACTTTAATTATTCAGGGTCATTGACTAAGGATTAACGATGTCTGAACAACGGCAGCTGCGCATTGGTACCATATTACACGGCGCATCGGGAAATATGTCGGCCTGGCGCCATCCGGCCGCGCTGGCCGACGCCAGTATTAACTTTGAGTTCGTCAAGCAGACGGCGTTAAAAGCGGAAGAGGGCAAGTTCGATTTTATTTTTGTTGCCGATGGCTTATATATTAATGAAAAATCGATCCCGCATTTTTTAAATCGTTTTGAACCGCTCACCGTATTATCCACCCTTGCGGCGGTAACTTCGCGTTTAGGCTTGGTCGGTACCCTGTCGACCTCCTACAGCGAACCCTTTACCACCGCCCGCCAGTTCGCCAGCCTCGATCATCTGAGCGGCGGCCGCGCGGGCTGGAACGTGGTCACCTCACCGCTGGAAGGCTCAGCAAAAAACTTCTCCCGCGCCCAGCATCCCGATCATGCGCTGCGCTACCGTATTGCCGATGAATATCTGCAGGTTGTCAAAGGCCTGTGGGACTCCTGGGAGCAGGACGCGTTTATTCGTAATAAAGAGAGCGGCCAGTTCTTTGATAAAAATAAGCTGCACACGCTTAATCATCACGGCGATTTCTTTAAAGTAGCCGGTCCGCTAAATATTGCCCGCACGCCGCAGGGCCGACCCATTATCTTTCAGGCGGGCGCCTCCGATGACGGTAAAAAGTTAGCCGCCAGCCACGCTGACGCTATTTTTACCCATCAGGAGTCGCTGGCGGAGGCGCAGGCCTTTTATCGCGACGTCAAAAGCCAGCTTGCAGCGCACGGCCGCCGGGAGAGCGAACTGCATATCTTCCAGGGCGTCAGCGTCATTGTTGGCGACAGCGCCGACGATGTGGAGCAGCAATACCAGACCACCGCTGCGCTGGTATCGATTGAGGACGCGCTGAATTATCTCGGCCGCTATTTTGAACATCACGACTTTGCCCAGTATTCGCTGGATGAGGCGTTCCCGGATATCGGCGACCTCGGGCAGAACAGCTTTCGCAGCACCACCGACGAGATAAAACGCAACGCCCGCGAACGCGGCCTGACGCTGCGCCAGGTGGCGCTGGAGGCGGCCAGCCCGCGACCGCGCTTTGCCGGAACCGCCGAAGAGGTAGCGGATGGTCTGCAGCAGTGGTTTGAACAGCGCGCGGCGGACGGTTTTATTATCCAGGGCGGTACGCCGGATACCTTCCCGCGCTTTGTGGACCAGGTGGTACCGATTCTTCAGCAGCGCGGAATATTCCGCCGGGAATATCCCGGCACCACGCTGCGCGAAAGCTTAGGGCTGGCAGAGCCCGTTAATCAATTCCAAAAACAATAATAGAGAACACCCGCTATGCAGAAAACGCAGAAAAAATCGCTATTACTGGCGCTGGCGCTGGCGCTGGCCGTTAGCGCGTCATCCTGGGCGCAGAACGTCACGATCAACGGCACCGGCGTGAGCCTCGAGGCCAACAAAACGCCGATTCATACGGCGAAAAACCCGCAGGCTATCGCGCAGCTGCCGAAAGGTCTCCACCTGGCGGTGCCGGGTAAGCTGACCGTCGCGGTCGCCGCGCTGAACTCACCGCCGCTGACCGTGTTTTCTGACGATAACAAAACCCTGCTCGGCAGCGAGGTGGATATCGCCCGCCTGGTGGCCGACAGCCTCGGGCTGGAGTTGAATGTGGTACCCACCTCGTGGGAGGACTGGCCGCTTGGCGTCGCTTCCGGCAAATATGATGCGGCGGTCAGCAATATCACCGTGACCAAAGAGCGCAAAGAGAAGTTTGATTTCGCCACCTACCGCAAAGATTCGCTGGGTTTTTACGTCAAGAGCACCAGTCCGCTGAGCAAAATTGAAAAAGCGGAAGATATTGCCGGGCTGCGGATTATCGTCGGCTCCGGCACCAATCAGGAAGCCATTTTGCTGGCGTGGAACGCCGAGAATCTCAAGAAGGGGCTGAAGCCGTTTACGCCGGTCTACACCAAAGACGACGCCGCCCAGACCCTGGCGCTGCAGTCCGGGCGCGCCGACGCCTTCTTCGGCCCCAACGTGATCGGCGCGTGGAAAGCGGCGCTGACCGGCAAAACCAAGCTGGTAGGCAGCGTTGACGGCGGCTGGCCGAAGGCGGCGCATATAGCCGTGACGGTGAAAAAAGGCAGCGGTCTGGTTGAACCGGTACAGACGGCGCTGAACGGCGCAATCCGCAGCGGCGACTACGCGAAGGTGCTGAACCGCTGGGGGGAAGGCGTGGAGAGCATTCCGCAATCGGAAATCAACCCGGCCGGACTCGGCGACTAACAGGAGGCATGATGAGCGATCTATTCCGCGATGTCTCTCCGGAAGCGCCGGAGCTGCAGCCGATTATTGAGGGCCTGTTCGGCGAGTACGCCGCGCGCTACGGCGACTATTTCTCCCGCGATACCGAAGTCGAGCTAACTGAATGGTATCTGGCGCCGCAGGGGCTATTTATCGTGCTGGAGCGCGAGGGGGAAATTATCGCCACCGGCGCGTACAAACCGAAAGATGCCCATACGGCAGAAATCAAACGTATCTGGACCCATCGTCGTCTGCGCCAGCAGGGGCTGGCGGCGAAAGTGGTGCAGGAACTGGAGCGACGGGCGCTGCTCGCGGGCTACAGCCATATCTATCTGACCACCGGTTTTCGGCAGCCGGAAGCGGTGCGGCTCTACCTGAGCCAGGGCTACGAGGCGCAGTTTGACCTCAGCCGCGATCCGGAAGAGTACAGCCTGCCGCCGTTCGATGGTCGACTGCGCTTTACGAAAGCGCTGGCGGTCAGCGCGCTGAGCCAGAGCGCTTAAGGAGCCAATATGCATACCCAGGAAACGATTAAGGTTGTCCCCGCGCGCTATCCGCTGCGGGCGGTAGGCGCGGTGCTGGCGCTGCTGGTGCTGGCGGTGGTGATTCAATCGGTCGCCTTTAACCCGCGCTGGGAGTGGCGCGTCTTTGCCCGCTGGTTCTTTGACCCGGTGATCCTTGAAGGTCTCGGGCAGACGCTGCTGCTGACCCTGCTGGCGACGGCGCTGAGCGTTATTCTCGGCGGCCTGCTGGCGCTGGCCCGGCTCTCTAGTTCATGGCTGCTGAGCAGCCTGGCCTGGGGCTATATCTGGCTGTTCCGCTCGCTGCCGCTGATCGTGGTGCTGATTATTCTCTACAACTTCTCCTATCTTTACGACACGCTAGCGATAGGCATTCCGTTCACCGCGATTCGCTGGGCCAGCTTTGAGACCATCAACGTGCTGGGGCAGTTTTCTACCGCCGTTGTCGGGCTGACCCTGGTGCAAAGCGCCTACACCGCCGAAATTATCCGCGGCGGCTTTCTCGGGGTCGATCACGGGCAGTATGAAGCGGCGGCGGCGCTGGGGCTTCCGGCCAGCCGTCGCACCCTGCGCATTATCCTGCCGCAGGCGCTGCGCACCATTTTACCGGCGGGCTTTAACGAAATTATCAGCCTCGCCAAGGGGACGGCGATGGTTTACGTGCTGGCGATGCCGGAGCTGTTTTACACCATCCAGATGATCTATAACCGCACCCAGGAAGTGATCCCGCTGCTGATGGTCGGCGCCGCCTGGTATCTGGCGATCACCAGCGTACTGTCGCTGATCCAGTATCTGGTCGAGCGCGGACTGGCCCGCAGCGAACGCCGCTCGGCGGTCAATAGCGCCCGCAGCAGTCGTCGCGCTGAACCCGTGCGCCGCCCACAACCGCAGGAGCCTGTCCATGTCCAACTCTCGTAACGGTCATATCTCCATTACCGGCGTCAGTAAATACTTTGGTCGCCATAAAGCGCTGGACGACGTGTCGCTGGAAATCGAACCCGGTACGGTGACGGTGATCCTTGGGCCGTCCGGTTCGGGAAAATCGACGCTGCTGCGGGCGATTAATCATCTGGAGCGCGTGGATGAAGGCTTTATTCAGATCGATGGCGACTATATCGGCTATCGCCGTAAAGGCGACAAGCTCTACGAGCTGAAAGAGAAAGAGATCCTCCGCCAGCGGGTTAACGTCGGCTACGTATTTCAGAACTTCAACCTGTTCCCGCATCTGACGGTGCTGGAAAATCTGATTGAAGCCCCCATCGCCCATAAGCAGGCGACCCGCAAAGAGGCTATCGCGCGGGCGTATGACCTGCTGGACGTGGTCGGACTGCGCAACAAAGCCGATGCCTGGTCGCGACACCTGTCCGGGGGCCAGCAGCAGCGCATCGCTATTGCCCGGGCGCTGGCGCTTAATCCGCGGGTAATGCTGTTCGATGAACCGACCTCCGCGCTCGACCCTGAGCTGGTGGGGGAAGTGCTGGACGTGATTAAAAAGCTGGCGCGCTCCGGCACCACGCTGGTGGTGGTCACCCATGAAATCGGTTTTGCGAAAGAGGTGGCGGACCGGGTGGTGTTTATGGTCGACGGCAAGATAGTCGAGCAGGGCAGCAGCGACGCCGTGCTGAACCAACCGCAGCATCCGCGTACGCGGCAGTTCTTATCGAGGGTATTAGCGGCATGAGAAACGGACTTTTGGCCCTGACACTACTCTCTTTATCTGCGGCATCGCAGGCGGCTATCGACCTGCGCGCCAACGAGCAGCCGCTGCCGGTGACCCGCGATGAGCAGGCGATCGCGAAGATCCCGGCAAATTACGCCTTCGTCGAGCCGGGTACCTTAACGGTGGCGATTTCGGCGCTCAATTCGCCGCCGCTGGCGCTGTTGGCCAGCGATAACCGCACGCGTATCGGCAGCGACCCGGATATTGCCCGGCTGCTGGCCGGCAGCCTCGGGCTGAAGCTAAAGCTGGTGCCCACCGCCTGGGAGGACTGGCCGCTGGGGATTATTTCCGGACGCTACGACGTCGCGCTGGTCAATATTGCGGTGACCGAGCAGCGGAAGGAGAAGTTTGATTTTGCCACCTATCGCGTTGACTCTCTGGCTTTTTCCGTGAAATCAACCAGCGATATCGCCCGCGTGAGCGGTCCGGCGGATCTCGCGGGTAAAAAAGTGATCGTCGGGTCCGGGACTAACCAGGAGCGGATTTTGCTCGGCTGGAACGCCGAAAACGAAGCCGCCGGGCGGCAACCCGCGCTGCCGGTCTACCTGACCGATGACGCCTCGGGCAACCTCTATATTCAGTCCGGTCGCGCGGACGTGTTCTTTGGACCGCAGTCGGTAGCGGCCTATAAAGCGGCGCTCAGCGGCAAAACCAAAGTCGTCGGCCTGGGGCCGAAAAAAGCGTACGTTGCCACGACGACCAAAAAGGGCAACGGCCTGGCTCCGGCGCTGCAGGCGGCGCTGAACGGCGCGATTGCTCGCGGCGAGTATCAGAAAGTGCTGGCGCGCTGGGGAGAGCAGGGCGAAGAGGTGACGCAATCGGAAGTGAATCCGCCGGGGATAACCTACTAAAAAACCGCTGTTTCGCAGGAGTGTGATGCGAAACAGCGGAGGCGAATGCTCGCCAGGGTTTTAAATCAGGCGGCGCGCGGGGTCAGCGTCAAACGATCCAGCGGCCCGACGATAAACAGATAGGAGAACAGGCCCAGCACGCCCATGGAACCGACGTACAGGATGGCGTAATCAAAGGAGTGGGTATTAGCGAGGATTACGCCGATAACCAGCGGCGTGATAATACTCGCCAGGTTGCCGCACATGTTGAACACCCCGCCGGCAATTCCCAGCATTTCCTTCGGCGAGGTGTCGCTCAGCACGCACCAGCCGAGGTTACCGAAGCCTTTAGCAAAGAAGGCCAGGCTCATGGCGGCGATCACCACCACTTCCGAGGTGGTGTAGTTGGCGACAACAATCACGCAGGAGAGCAGCATGCCGCAGATCACCGGCAGCTTGCGGGCGGTCGTCAGGCTGTAGCCGCGTTTCAGCAGCCAGTCTGAGAATACCCCACCGAGCAGTCCGCCGATAAATCCGGCAATGGCCGGGATACTGGCGACAAAACCGACCTTGAGGATCGACATACCTTTAGCCTGGTAGAGATAGGTGGGAAACCACGTCAGGAAGAACCAGGTAATGGACGTTACGCAGAACTGGCCGATATACACGCCGATCATCATGCGATTAACGCAGACGCTTTTAATCTGCGCGAGGGTTAATTTCTGCTGCGTTTTTTTCGTACCTAATTCCGGCTCGCCGCCGCCTTCGCATATATAGTCGAGCTCCTGTTGGTTAATTTTGGGATGGTAAGAGGGATCTCTCACTTTTACCAGCCAGAATATCCCCAGGACCACGCCGATAGCGCCAATATAATAAAATACGTAGTGCCAGCTTAAATTATGCAGAATAATGGTCATTAGCGGCGTAATAATTCCCAGGGAAATATACTGCGCGGCCTGATAGACCGAGGTGACAAACCCGCGCTCTTTATTAGGAAACCACTGTACGCTGAGACGGCTGTTAGCGGGGAAGGCGGGCGCTTCAATCGCGCCCATCATCAAACGCAGAATCACCAGCACGATCAATGGGCTGGCGAACAGATAGATCGTTCCCTGAAACATGGTGACGATCGACCAGCCAATCAGCGCGCAGCCGTAGACCAGCCGCGAACCATATTTATCCAGCAGCCAGCCACCGGGTATTTGCATAATGACGTAGGAGATACCAAAAACTGAAAAGGCCAGCCCCATCGACTCGGGATCAAAGCCTAACTCTTTGCTCATAATAGGCGCGACGACGGACAGCGTTGCCCGGTCGGCATAATTAAATACGGTAGCCAGAAATAAAAACAGTAATATGCCGTAACGCACGTTGCTGCGTTTTAAGGGGGTAGTCATCTTCAACTCCTTTGCAGGGTTGTTTATTGTGGGTACAGTCAATAAGAGGTATTTCCCCGGTAGGGCTACGGGTTTTCAGTCATCTGCGGACCGGTAGCCCGGACAGATGCGCCGCATCGCCTCCGGGAAAATGCGGTATTCTCCCGGGGGCGGCGCTTGACGCGCCTTGCCCGGGCTACGGAGCCTGTAGCCCTTGTGCCGCCATCCGGGGAATTCGGTTAAGGGCGTTTACCAAACTCGCAGCTTTGCTGGGTCCAGCGGCGGGCCTGTTCGCTCAGGGTAAAGCCCAGACCGTGGCGTTCGGAAACCCACATCCGCCCGTCGCGCAGCTCCAGCTGTTCGTTAAACAGCGGGTTCAGCCACTCGAAGTGCTCCAGCCACGGCTCGAGCGGGTAGGCGGCGGCGAGATGCAGGTGTACCTCCATCGCAAAGTGCGGGGCCAGCTTGCGACCGTGCTTCGCCGCCAGATCCATAATCTTCAGGAACGGGGAGATCCCGCCGACGCGCGGCGCATCCGGCTGGACAAAGTCGCTGGCGTTGCCGAGGATAAGCTGCTCATGTTCGCGGAAGCTGGTGAGCATCTCGCCGGTGGCAATCGGCGTATCCAGCGCGGCGGCGAGCTGCGCGTGGCCTTCAACATCGTAGGCGTCAAGGGGCTCTTCAATCCAGATCAGATTGAACTGCTCCATTTTGCGTCCCATGCGGATGGCGGTTTCGCGATCCCACTGCTGGTTGGCGTCCACCATCAGCGGGAAGTCATCGCCCAGCACCTCACGCACCGCCGTCAGGCGACGAATATCTTCGGCGGTATTCGGCTGACCGACCTTCAGCTTAATCCCGCCAATCCCGTTCTCACGGGAGATAGCCACGTTTTTTAACACCTGATCCAGCGGCGTATGCAGAAAGCCGCCGGAGGTGTTGTAGCACTGAACGGAATCGCGGTGCGCGCCGAGCAGTTTCGCCAGCGGTAGTCCGGCGCGTTTGGCTTTCATATCCCACAGCGCAATATCAAGAGGGGAGATAGCCTGTACCGCCATACCGCTGCGGCCAACGGATGCGCCGGCCCACAGCAGTTTGGTGTAGATCTTGTCGATATCGTTCGGATCTTCGCCGAGCAGATTATCGGCGATCTCTTTGGCGTGGGCGTAAATGCCCTGGCCGCCCGCACGTTTGGAATAGCTGAAGCCAACGCCTTCAAAGCCGTCCCGGGAGCGGATTTCGGCGATGATAATCGCCACTTCGGTCAGCGGCTTTTGCCGACCGGTCAGAACCTTTGCATCGCTAACGGGGGTCGCCAGCGGCAGAAAAGCCAGCGACAGTTTGACGTGTTCAATGCGGTCGCCGGTCTCAGCGGCAGTTTTGACGCCAGACGCTTTGGCGTAGGTCACGGACTCGGAATTAGCGCTCGTGGTCATAGTCAGTTCCTTTTAGTGGAAAAATGTTTGCGCTAACATTTTTAATCCTGGATTTGTCATTGCGCTACGACAGTGATTTTAATTTGTACAAACGATCACAATTAGCGGTTATAAAGGGTAAAATTATGCAGTGCAGGTCACGATCCAAAAAGGTTTGTGAAAAATCACAAATCAAAATGATAGCGATAACATTTTGGGTTTCAGGTGTTTGATTCTATTGAGGATGTCGAGGTGAGCGCTGGCAATTGCGCGGGCCATCATCAATAATGCCCACAGAAAACGACTCAACACAGGGGCTTAGTCGTGAAAAGCAGAAAACCGACGCGCGCGCCGACGCTGGATGATGTAGCCCGTAGCGCCGGGTTGTCGTCGATGACGGTCAGTCGGGCGCTGAATACGCCGCAGCTGGTACGGCCAAAAACGGTCGAGAAAGTGATGCAGGCGGTGCAGGCGACAGGCTACATTCCCAACGCGCTGGCCGGCGGCCTGGCCTCCAGGCGCAGCAAGCTGGTGGCCGTGGTAGTGCCGCAAATTAACAACAATATGTTTGTCGATACCATCCAGGCGCTGAGCGATACCCTGGCGGCGCGCGGCTACCATATGCTGCTGTGCGTGGCGGGCTACAGCCGACAGACCGAAGCCGAGCTGGTAGCAACCTTACTCTCCCGGCGTCCGGATGGCGTAGTGTTGACCGGCATTCAGCACGCCCCGGCGTTGAAGAAGACGATCCTCAACGCCGCTACGCCGGTGGTGGAGATCTGGGATCTCACCCCGACGCCGCTGGATATGCTGGTCGGTTTTTCGCATGAAAAAGTCGGTGAAACTATTGGCGAGTATCTTCTGGAAAAAGGCTACCGTCGCCCGGGCCTGTTGTGGGCCGGCGACGCGCGCGCGACGTTGCGAAAGCAGGGGCTCCGCGCCCGACTGGCCAAAAATGGCCTTGACGATGCGCCGCAGGTCGAAGTGCCGCTTCCGGCATCGCTGGCGCTGGGGCGTCGCGGGCTGGCCGAGCTGCTTGCCGGGGGCGAGTTTGACGTTATCGTCTGCAGCTCCGATACCCTTGCACAAGGGGCGATTATGGAAGCCGAAAGCCGGGGGCTGCGCGTGCCGCAGGATCTGGCGGTGATCGGTTTTGGCGATCTGGACTTCGCCGCCAGCAACCGTCCGGCCATCACCACCGTCAGCGTCGACCGTCATGCCATCGGCGAGCAGGCGGCCACGCTGCTTGCCGACCGCATAGAAGGCGGAGAAGAAGGGGACGCGATTATCGATATCGGCTTTCACCTGGTGGCGCGCGAGTCGGCGTAGCTCTGCCGTTTCGCATGTGCGAGGGGGCCTCAATAGCGGCATGGCGTAATCAAATCTATACTGCAAAATTGCTAAACCCGTCGCCGCTCTGTTCCTGAGCGGCAAATTCATTGAGGGCGCAGAATATGATCACCGTCTATGGCGTACCCGGCTGGGGCTCAACAATTAGCGAACTGATGCTGACGCTGGCAGATATCCCGTACCATTTTGTTAACGTTGAGGGCTTTGACCAGCCGGGCCCGCAGCGCGACCGCCTCAAAAAGATAAACCCGCTGTGTCAGGTGCCGACCCTGACGCTTGCAGACGGCAGCGTGATGACCGAATCCGCTGCGATTGCCCTGATGATCCTCGACGTTCGACCGGATCTGGCTCCGGCGCCGGGATCGCCGCAGCGGCATGCCTTTCAGCGTCTGCTCATCTGGCTGGTGGCGAACGTCTATCCCACCTTTACCTTTGCGGATTACCCGGAGCGCTGGGCCTCCGATGCGCCAGAACAGCTGCGGGAAAGCTGCATCAGCTATCGCAAATCGCTCTATCTGTGGCTGGAGGAGCAGCTTGCCGCCGCGCCGTATGCGCTGGGGGCGGAAATAACCCTGCTGGACTGCTATATTGCGGCGATGTGCGCCTGGGGCCCGCGCCGGGAGTGGTTTGCGGCGCAGACGCCAAAATTCGTCGCCGTGGCGGATGCGGTGTATCGACATCCCAAACTCGAAGCCGTTCTGCGCTGCAACGAGCTGATTTAAAGCACAAAAAGCGATCCGGATGACGCGGGTTATGCTAGTTTTATCGTCCAGACAATAAAGGAGCCTGCTATGCCGCACGTTGATATTAAATGTTTTCCCCGCGACCTGAATGATGAACAAAAAGCGGCGCTGGCCGCCGATATTACCGAGGTGTTGATTCGCCATCTCAACAGCAAAGAGAGTTCAGTGAGCGTGGCCCTGAAGCAGGTTGAGCCGAGCGACTGGCAGCAGGTGTGGGACAGCGAAATCGCCCCGCAGATGGAACAGTTGATTAAGAAACCGGGCTATAGCATGTAACCCGGTTTCTTCCCCGGAGGCGATGCTGCGCATCTGTCCGGGCTACGCGTTCCCGGCGGTTTGCGGCCCGGTAGCCCGGCAGGCGCATCGCGCCGCCCCCGGGAGCGGGGGCATTGAAGCCAGGTCATGAGCGATACGTCTTGTCCTGGGCCAACGCGTCACAATGTACCGGGTACATAAAATCCTTTGATTGCTGTACACAGTACATGTATATTGTCTGGTAAGTCGTAAGGACATCAGGGAATGAGATGTTTACTTTTATTGAACTACAAGGCTTCAGTAAACGACGCCAGGTGCTGTTACCGGATGATGAATTTCGGGCCTTTCAGGAAATCCTGATCAATGATCCTGAGGCAGGTGACACCATTTCGGGAACCGGAGGTTTTCGTAAAATCCGCTGGAGTCGTCCCGGAACGGGAAAGCGCGGCGGCGTGCGGGTGATTTACTATAATGTAACGATAAAGGAAAGAATTTACCTGGCGCTCATCTATCCTAAAAATGAACAGGATGGGTTAAGCCAGGAGCAGAAAAAGATATTAAGGCAGGTTGCTGAGTTATTAAACTAGCCAATAAACATAAAGTGAGGCTGAGCTATTAATGATCGAAACATTGATAGCGCCAGAGAGCCAACTGAGGTGTGTATGAAAGACGAATTGTTTGCCGATCTGCTGGCTAGTGCAGAAGAGATGGTCAGGATTGAGAAGGGTGAACAAACGCCGAAGGTGCACCACGTTCATACCTTCAGCGAAGTTGATGTGAAAGCGATACGCGAAGCCACAGGTTTAAAACAGCAGGACTTCGCCGCCGCCGTTGGCGTTAGCTATGAGCTGGTTAAAAGCTGGGAAACGAAACGACGTCACCCAACCGGAGCATCCAGAAAGCTGCTTTTATTGCTTCAGGGCAATCCATTGATTATCAATTTGTTGAAGGTTATTTGAATCGTTACGCTTCGCAACGAAAATGGCAGGGTCTGCGCCCTTTCGTAACCGAGGACATTAAAAAAGGAGAGTATTACGTATGGAAACCAATGATTCTATTTTGAAAGAAATCGAGAAATACAGCACTCATATTGATAGGTTTAGAGCGCGAGCAAACACTCATGGTATCTGGTTGTTTATTGCTACCCTTGGATGCTGGGGGGTAACTGATCCCAGTATTCGGATATTGGCATTCGTTATGCTTTTCTTTATTTTTTTGTTTCTTCTACACGGTAGCTTTCCAGGTGAAAAGCGAACGTTTAAAAAGATTCACGATGATATAAAAAATAAAATACTTAATAATTTAACACCAGAACAACAGCAAGAAAGGTTTGATGATCTTCTCATCGTTGAGAAAAAACGAAAGTCACTTATTGGAATTATAAAAACAACCTTCATCTTTTTAGCCTGTTATGGTTTTTATTTTATTAGTTTATTTTACTTCATACAGAACTGGCATAGCCACAAAATTACAGCGTGTATTTAAATAAACCCGTCCAGGCGTTTGCCCCGGACGGGCTGCTGTATTAAAACCAAATCTCCGTCTGCACGCCAAAGTTCCAGTTTCCGCCGGCGGTAAAGCCTTTACTGCCGAAATCATCGTTGATCGCGTAGCGATCCAGATCTTTATCCCAGTTCATCCACGTAACAAAGAAACGTATCTCCGGCCGCGCTTTAATATCCAATACATCGCCCACTTTAAACGTCGGGGCGAAGGTCAGCTTGTAAAAATCGCCGCTCACCGCCTGGTATTGATGCACGCCGCTGTCGTAGCGATAGGTTCGTCCGTTGGGATTGAGGTCCATATATTGCCAGGACGCCTCGTACAGCAGGGCGAAGTTGCGGGTGATCCCCTGCGAAACTCGCAGGTTGAAGGTCGCCCAATCGTAGCGGTCGCCGTCGCGATAGCGGTCTTCGCTATGTTGGGCGATAATCGATGGCGCAAGCTGCCAGTTTTTGCCCAGCGGTAAAATACCGTATGACGCAAAGCGCAGAGATTTGGCGTTTTCAGTAAGATCGCCATCGCTGCCGGGCTGGCGCGCCTCGGCGCCCAGTCCGCCGCCGTACTGCAGGGCGCTCTCCGATACGCCCGGCGCCAGGCCGTAGAACCGCTGTTTATCGTGATACGCCAGCATCGCATAGTAGCCGTTCTTCGCCGTATTATCGCTGCGCAGGGCGTAGCTGCCGGTGGTCGACGTATTATCCTTAAGCGAATCGTTACCCTGTGCGGTCATTGCCGTGGTCATTAGCTGCCAGTTGTTCCAGAAGTGGTTGGCGGTGAACATCAGGTTCTGGATATCGTTATCTTCATAGTTATCGCTACCCAGATCGCCAAAGCTGCGCGCATAAACCGAGTAGTCGCCGCGCAGCGCGCTGTTCCAGTTGACGTCATTGATCCCGCCGCCGGTACCGCCGAGGAACATAATATCGCTATCGGTAAAGTGGATATCGAAGTTATCGCGGTCGAAACGCTTGCCCGCCCAGATGGAGGCGCTCCTGAACGGCCCGGAAAAATCGGCGAAATTGCCCATCTCGACGTACAGCTGACGCACGTTCAGATGGTGGCTGTCGTTATCCTGCACCCACGGATCCGGATTGGTCGCGCCGTCGGCCAGCATGGTTTTAAAGTGCGCCCACGACCCGTCGCTGAAGGTCATTTTTTTGCCGAAGCTGAGTTCCACGTAGTTATCTTTCTCATTGCCGAGACGGCCAACGTGGGCGTCACCGTTGAGCGAACTGGCCGGCGAGATCCCCGGACCGCCGCGCGCGCCTTTGCCGTGGCTGTTGACCAGCATTCCGGAGCGGGCGTAGGCGTTAAATTCAAAACCGTCGGTAAGGCGGGTTTTCGCCAGCTGTTTGTCGGCAGCCTGCTGCTTTTGCTCCGTGGCATCGGTGCGCTGGCTTAACGTCTGCACCTGTTTTTCCGCCGCCGCCGCACGCTGTTCTGCCGCGCTGGTGCGCAGCTCCGCCTGCTGCGCCCGACGTTTAGCCTCTCCGGCCTCCTGCTCCGCATGATTAAGCCGGGCCTCCAGCAGCGCCAGCCGTTGTTCGACGGTGAGCGGGGCCGCATTTGCGCCGTAAGCCGAAAAAAGGGCGCAGCAAACCGCCGCGCTAATCAAAGAGATACGCATATTAATCCTTATTTTTTTCAGAGGTATGAAGGGTGTGCTGCGCCTTACAGGGCGTGGTTTTCTCCGGCGACTGAAGATGTGTCCGACGGCGCGCGGCGTCCGGCATCAAGGTCGGCGCGGATCTGTTCATACTGGTCGTCGAGGCGATAGAAGCGGCCAATCCACAGCATTGAGGCGACAATCAGCAGCGCCGGGATATAGAGGTAGCAGGCTTTTATCGCCAGCATCGCGCCGTCGCTTTGGGCCTGGTTGGCGATATAGCCGCCGGATGAGAGCAGTACCCCGGTAATAGCGCCCGCGCCCGCCATAGCCACTTTGCCAAGAAAGCCGTTGATAGAGGTCAAAATGCCGGCGGTATTGATGCCGGTTTTCCACACCCCGTAATCCACCGGATCGGCCTGCATGGAGAAGTAAATTGCCGTGCGCTGTCCGGCGCCAAGCGATAGCACCACCGCACCGGCAACCAGGCCCCAGCTGTTAACGCCTGCCGCCATCATCATGCCCATGCCGACCAGGTTGATCGCGCTGGCGACCAGATAAACGTGGCGCTTTTTCATCCGGCTGGCGAGCAGCGGCACGGTGAGGGTACCCAGCAGAGGCACGAAGGTGGAGATCCCGGCGACGATCGCCGTGAGATCGTTATTGCCGACGTAATAATGGAAAAAGTAGACCAGCGCCCCGGTCTGGAAGAAAAACGCGCCCCACATCAGGAAAATATTGATGGCGAAGACGAACCACGGCCGGTTGGCGCGCAGGCTAACCCACGCGCGTTTTAAGGTCATGCGCTCCTGCGTAATGCTGATATTTTCCTTAACGTTCCGGAAGCTCACCAGCAGGAAGAAGGTGGCAATAACGCCGAAAACCACCGCCGTATAGAAGAAGCCGTGCTGCTGATTGCCTTTCCCCAGCGCGCCAACCAGCGGCAAAGTGGCGACCGCGACGATGGTCGCGCCGAGCGAGCCGAGCAGAATACGCACCGCCGACAGCGTGGTGCGTTCCCGCGAGTCGTTCGTCAGAAACGGCAGCATGGCGCAGAACGGAATGTTGACGATGGTATAGAGAAACGACAGGCACAGATAGGTGACAAAAGCGTAGATCAGCTTACCGGTGGTGCCGAAATCCGGCACGTAGAAGGCCAGAATACACAGCAATCCGAAAGGGATCGCGCCAATAAGCAGATACGGACGACAGCGTCCCCAGCGGGTGGCGGTATTGTCGATAACCAGCCCCATCAGCACGTCGGCAACGCCGTCCACCAGACGCGTCACGAGAAACATCAGGCCAACGTAATAGGCGGGCAGGCCCATCACGTCGGTGTAGAAGAACATCAGATAAAGAGAGATCATCTGCCACACGAGGTTGCAGGAGAGGTCGGCGATGCCATAGCCAAGGCGCTGCCGCCACAGGGTAAAGGTTGTTTCTGCCATAAAAATACACTCGCTTATCGTTGTTGTTAAAGTCCGTACTGGCGAATAAACCAGGCCGGGGTGCAGCTCCACGCA
Source organism: Klebsiella sp. OBRC7 (assembly GCF_000293135.1). NCBI lineage: Bacteria > Pseudomonadati > Pseudomonadota > Gammaproteobacteria > Enterobacterales > Enterobacteriaceae > Klebsiella > Klebsiella sp. OBRC7. The sequence goes on from NZ_ALNJ01000027.1 coordinate 32,122, forward strand.
TGGCAATAACTGTTTATCAGTTTGCTGCCATAAGGGGAAAAATCAGGATGCGCCGGGTCGAAGATTTCCCAGAAGGTATCGGCGCCGTAGTCGACCATGGCTCCCCAGTAGGCTTTGATCTGCGCAATTGCCTCGTCTCGCAGCCCGCACTGCAGAAGGGCGGCGATATAGTGATGACGCAGGTAGGGTGTGTTCATGGCGACCGCGGGGGGATTTTTCTCCAGGTTGCGCATGATCTCTCGTCGCTGCTGCGGCGTGCCGACTTCCGCCAGCACCAGCCAGATTTGCGATGCCCAGGAGACCTGCCGCTGCTCGCCGCTGACGTAAAAGCCCTGCTGCGGGTCCCATAACGCATCGAGGGCCGCCGCTTTGAGCTGTTGTAAACGCTGGCGATAGCTGACGGCCAGCTCAGGTTCGAAACGCTCCGCCAGCCAGACGGCGCGCTGCAGGCAGTAAATCAGTACCCCCTGCGCCGCCGCCTGTTTATTCAGCGACGCCTGCCAGTCGATAAACACCCACCAGTCGTCGCTATCGCGCACAACGCCGGAGGTGTCGCAGCGGGTCAGCGCCAGTTCTACCTGACGACGCGCCGTGGGCCACAGCTCGCGGGCCGTGGCCATATCCTCCGCGCTTTGCAGATAGTTGTAGAGGACGTCGACAAAAAACAATGAATAATCAAAAAGAAAGGTATCGTCCGCAATGACATCCGGCTGCACGAACACGTTGGCCGATACCATTCCGTCCTCGCGAGTATGCCCGGCAAAAAGGTACAGGCAGCGGCGCACCAGATCGTGGCGTGCGAAGGTGACATCGTTGACCAGCGCCTGCAGACGTAAATCGCCGAGCCACAGGCGGCGGTCGCGTTTGGGGCCGTCTTCAAACACTTCCTGCATGCAGTTTTGCAGGGTCAGCACGGCAACGTTATCGATGGCCCGGAGCTGCGGGTCGGAGGTTGTCGCCGCCGGGCATGCGCCGCTGGCCGAGGTGACCGAGTTAACCTCAATCTGCGTGAACTGCAGGCGAAACTTGCGCGAAACGGCTTTGACCTCCACCTTCAGATAGCGGAAGCAGTAGCGGCGCGGCAGGTCAATTTCGGCGGGCAGGACATCAAGCCACAGATCCTGCTGCTGCAGCCAGCTACTGCTGAGCCAGCCCTGATAGTCGCTGAACGGTTCGCACACTTCGCTCAGCGTTTCGCCGAAGGTCAACTGCAGATGGGCCGGAGCGTCCGGCGGACTCCCGGCGCTCTGGCAGAGAAAATGCAGGTAGCCAACGTAGTGGCTGCCAAAATCAATAATGACGCTATCGCCGCTGCTCAACTCGCGCTGGTAAAACGCGGCCAGGGTGCTCACCGGCTCGGCACGCCAGCCGAAGAGCGCCGCGGCGTCGGCGTGGGCTTCGACTACCGCGATCGGCGGGTGTGCCTGACGACTCAGCGCGGGCCGGAGCGCCTCGGCGGTACGTAAAAATTTCGGGTGGCGGGTCATCATGACCTGAGAATTATGCTGAATTGCCTGTGACATACTGCGTCCTCTGTGTTGATTTGTCCGCAGCATAAGACGCCGCCGCCCGCGGCAACCACTCTGGCAATGCCAATGCATCTGGCAAAATGGCACTGATAATGAGATGAGCGGGTCGCCGATCACAATTCCATAAATCTTGCTCGTGGCGGCCAGTTAAATGCATTATCTTGCCCCTGCGCCGTATGCCGTTTTGGACCCGATCGATGATGCTAACCGTTGAGTATTATTTCACCCATCCGCAGGATAAGCTGGGAATGTACGCCAGCGATCCGGAAGATAATAGCCATGAACATAGTCACGAGTTTGCTGAACTGGTGATCGTTGAAGAAGGGCACGGCTTACACGTTATTAATGGCCGGCCATTATATATTCAGCAGGGCGACGTTTTTTACGTTCAGCCGGGCGATGTTCACTATTATGATGAGCTGGGAACGCTTAAGTTAATTAACGTATTAATTAACCCACTAGTAGAATTTCATTATTTACAGTCTCTCGACACCTTATTGCAGACGTTCTCCGCACGAAAGGCTTCCTGCTACGGCTGGCTGGCGCCGGATACCCGCCAGATCTGCAAGGAACTGGTAGATAAAATATTTTCTGCCGAGCTGCGGCGGGGGCAAAATATTGCCCTGCGCGAAGCCGCGTTTTTCCAGCTGGTAACGACGATTCTGCATGCGGAAACCGAAGCCGAATATAGCACCACCAAATATAAGCTGCATAAATTGCTGACCTGGCTACAGGAGCACTGTTTTGAAGAACATAACTGGCCGCAGCTGGCGGAGAAATTCCACCTGACCACGCGGACCGCTTTTCGCCATATTAAAGAGGCGACGGGATTGACGCCGGATAATTATTTAAAGCGTCTGCGCTTAGTTTCGGCGCGCGTCAAATTACGCGAGACCGATATGACAATTACCGAAGTGGCTTATTTATGCGGTTTTGCCAACAGCAACCACTTTACCACCTTATATAAAAAGGTCTTTGGCCTGACGCCCAGCGAAGATCGGCGGCGTTTGCTGCGCTAGTACACCTCCCGGAGGCGATGCTGCGCATCTGTTTGGGCTACGGGTCCGCAGCGGTCCGCGGTCCGGTAGCCCGGGCAAGGCGCTGTGCGCCGCCCCCGGGAGAGACGCGCAGGGTGGTGAAGAATTGCCCCGGAGGCGAGCGGGGGCTATTCTTCCGGGGTATTGGCGCGGACGTGGCGGCCGCTGGCAACAAAGTTGCCGGTGCCGAGATGATGGAGGGTATTGATCTTATCGTCGTCGAACTGCCAGCGTCCGCTGACGAACGCGCGCTCATCGGCGGCGGCGGAAACCACTTCGCCAAACAGCGTATCGTACTGCTCCTGAGCCGCCGTTGCCGGCAGCAGTCGGCACTCCATCCATGCAAGACACTTCTCTTCAATCAGCGGCAAGCCCAGCTCCGGACCTTGCACGACCGGGATGCCGTAAGCGTTAAATTTATCCTCATCGCGTCCGCTGATGCTGCCGACCGCGTAGGTCCAACTGGCGGCCTCGACGCCGGGAACGACGATGCCAAATGCGCCGTTGCGCTCAATAATTTCCCGCGTCCAGGCGCTTTTATCTACCACGATGGCCAGCCTCGGCGGAGCGAACTCCACCGGCATCGACCACGCGGCGGCCATGACGTTACGGCGTTGAGAGTGGGCGTCATAGCTGGTTATCAAAATTGTTGGGCCATGGTTGAGCAGGCGACTGGCGTACTGGAGTTCCACGTGGCGAAAACGGCTCATATGCGTTCCTTGGTAAATGGGTCTGATGCCAGACAACACGTTAATCCGCAATGAAAATGTAATCAATACGTCATCAAGGCTCCCTATAGTCGGCGTCACTAAGTCCCAAAGAGGATAACAATATGTTAGCTCCCCTGAATTTATCTCAGGTGAGCGCGCGCCGGCGGATGTTGACCGCGGGCAGAGCCACGCTTTCCCAACGGGAGGGCGAGAATGCGCGCGCTGACCAGTATTAAACTCGACGGCGTCTCTTTCGCCTTCGGCGCCCACACCGTGCTTCATCAGATCGATCTGCATATTGATGCGGGCAGCATTGTTGCGCTGCTGGGGCCTTCTGGCTGCGGTAAAAGCACGCTGCTGCGCCTGCTCGCCGGATTATCCGTACCCGCCAGCGGCAGCATTCACTTTGGCGATCGCCTGGTGGCGAAAACCGGCTGGGGCTTGCCGCCGGAGCAGCGCGATCTCGGCATGGTCTTTCAGGATTACGCCCTGTGGCCGCACATGACGGCGGCGCAGAACGTAGCTTTCCCGCTGCGTATGCGCGGCGTCGGGCGTCAGCAGCGACAGCAACGGGTCGAGGAGGCGCTGGCGATGGTCGGTCTCAGCGGCTTCGCCGACCGCAAACCGTCGGGCCTTTCCGGCGGTCAGCAGCAGCGCGTTGCCCTGGCCCGCGCCATCGTTGCAGAACCGCGCGTGCTGCTGTTCGATGAGCCGCTCTCCAATCTCGACAGCGAGCTGCGCGAGTCGCTGTGCCTCGAAATGAGCCGCCTGCTGCGCCAGCTGGGGATCACTGCCGTCTACGTCACCCACGACCGTCGCGAAGCCGAACTGTTGGCCGACAAGATTATTCATTTATCTGCGGGCTGCATTGCCGCCGTCCGCGCCGTGACTTCAACCTCAGGGGAATCCGTATGAAAACCGTTATCACCGTTACCAAAGGAGCCGCGCTCGCGATGATGTTGTCCGCCACCACGATCTCCAGCGCCCAGGCGCTCACCGTCTATACCGCCGGGCCGGGCTCGCTGGCGAAAAGTCTTGCCAGCGGCTATGAGAAGAAAACCGGCGTTAAGGTGAATATTTTCCAAGCCACCACAGGTAAGGTGATGGCGCGTCTCGAAGCTGAGCAGGCTAACCCGCAGGCGGATGTGCTGATTTCCGCCTCGTGGGATACGGCGGAAGATTTGCATCACCGCGGCTGGCTGCTGCCGTATCAGAGCGCTAATGCCGATAAGGTCCCGGCGAACCTGAAATCCGCCGATTACGTTGCCCAGGGGATTTCCGCCCTGGGGATCGTCTGGAATACCAAAAGCGGTACCCCGGAGCCGAAAGAGTGGCGCGACCTGACCGAAGCGGCGTTCAAAGACAAAGTGACGACGCCGGACCCGGCGCTTTCCGGCGCGTCGCTGGATTTGCTGATCGGGTTACAGAATGGCATGGGCGATAACGCCTGGGCGCTGTTTGATGCGTTAAAGAAGAATGGCATGGTGGTCAGCGGGCCGAACGCCCAGGCGGTAACGCCGGTGATGCAGGGGGCGAAAGCGGCGGTATTCGGCGCGGTTGATTATGTCTCTTACGGCAATATCCATCAGGGCGAATCGCTGAAGGTGATTTTCCCGGCCAGCGGCACGGTCATTGCGCCGCGGCCGATGATGATCCTCAAAACCAGCCAGCATGCCGAAGATGCTAAGGCCTTTGTGGATTATGTGCTGTCGCCGGAAGGCCAGGCGCTGGTCGCCGACGCCTGGCTTATGCCCGCCCGCAGCGATGTTCCGGCGAAGCGTCCGCTGCTCAACGAGCTGAAAATATTGCCGACCGCAGGCGAGGGCACTAGCGAACGCAGCGCGGTGCTGTCCCGCTTTAATACGCTTTTCGCCCAGTAAACCGACTTTTCCCCCGGGCTTCGAAAGTTGGCCCGGGCACATTCCCGGAGGCGGCGCAGGCGCACCTGTCCGGGCTACCGGACTGCAGACGGCTGTGACCCGTAGCCCGGCTAAGCGCAGCGCGAGCCGGGTAAGATCGTATCCAGGAAAATACCGTGAAACAGAGACTTATTTCAGCGTGCACGCTGGCGGCGCTGCTGGTGCTGGTTGCGTTGCCGCTGCTCTTTATTATTCTGCAGGCGATTTTCCCCCGGTTTAGCTCCGGGTCGCTGGAGGGCGCGTTTAGCGGCGTGGCGGCGCTGATTGCCGACCCGCAGCTGCCGACGATGCTCGGCGGTACCCTGTGGGTGGCCTGCGGCGTGGCGCTGATGAGCGTGCTGATCGGTCTGCCGCTGGGCGTGTTGCGTGGGTTGTTTAATTTGCCGTTGCCGCGGCTGTGGGATCTGCTCTTTCTGATCCCGTTTCTGACGCCGCCCTATATTGCCGCGCTGTCGTGGATGCTGATGCTGCAAAGTCATGGCTATCTCCAGCAGCTGACCGGCTGGGATCTTAACGATCTACTTTTTAGCCGTATCGGGATCGTGCTGGTGATGACCCTCAATATCTTTCCGGTGGTCTACTTTGCCGTCTCGCGCAGCCTGTTGGCCAGCGGTCAGCGGCTGGCGATTGTCGCCCGGGTGCACGGCGCCAGCGCCTGGCAAGCGTTCTGGCACATCACGCTACCGATGCTTTCTCCGGCCCTGGCGGCGGGGATGCTGCTGGCGTTTACCCTGGCCATTGAAGAGTACGGCGTTCCGGCGGCCCTGGGGGCGCGGGCGGGGCTGGTCATGCTGACCGTAGGCATTGAGAAAAAGCTCGCCGACTGGCCTGTCGATCTGCCCGGCGCATCGCTGCTTTCGCTGCTGCTGATCGCGGTGGCGCTGCTCGCCTGGTGGCTGCAAAAACGGCTGACTGGCGATAAAGAGGTCACCAGCGTCACCGGCAAGCCGGGAGAGAGTAGCGGGGCGGAGTTGGGCTGGCTGACGCTTCCGGCGGTGCTAGCGATGGCGGGCGTCGGGGGGCTGGCGGTGGTGATGCCGGGCGCGTCGATGGTGCTGACCAGCCTGATGAGCACGCTGTCGGGCGGTATCCATGCTGACAACGTTACCCTTCGCCATTTTGCCGCGCTGTTTGCTCAGCAGGGCGACGCGCTGTCGGCACTGGCAACCAGCCTTTCGCTGGCGCTGGCTTCGGCAGGGGTTGTTGGCATGGTGGGACTGCTCGCCGCCTGGCTGGTTGTGGTGCAAAAAATGAAGGGGAGCGCCTTTGTTGATGCGCTATCTCTGCTGCCGGCGGCGCTGCCGGGCGTGGTGGTGGGCGTCGGGCTGATTCTACTGTGGAACCAGCCGTTCTGGCCGGTGTCGCCTTACAACACCTGGTTTATGCTGCTGCTTTCCTACTGCTGTCTGCTGCTGCCGTGGCCGGTGCGCTACGTTGGCAGCGCGCTGCGCCAGCTTGGTCATAATCTTGAGCCCGCCGCGCGGGTGCACGGCGCGACGCCCCTGCAGGCGCTTCGCCTGATCGTTCTGCCGCTGGTCTTTCCGGCGCTACTGGCGGCGATGCTGATGGTGTTTGCCATTGCCTCCCGCGAGCTGGTGACCTCGCTGCTGCTTGCGCCGGCCGGGACGCAAACCGTCTCGGTGTTTATCTGGCGCCAGTTTGAGCAGGGCTCGGCGGGAGAGGGGATGGCAATGGCATCGCTGACGCTTTTTACTGGTCTGGGGCTGATGCTCTGCGCGCTGGCGCTGATGCAGCGGGGCACGCGCGGATAAATACGATCGCACAAAATAGCTGGTCAGGCGGGAAAAACAGGCTATAAATGTCGGACACCGATTGCTGGAGGCATTGATGAGTCCCTTTTTAAGCGCCTATTTTTCTCGCCTGGGCTGGGCGGGTACCCCGGATGTTTCTCTGAACACCCTGCGCGAACTGCATATTCACCATAACGGCGCGATCCCCTTTGAAAATCTGGATGTGCTGCTGCCCAGAGAGATACATCTCGACGATCGCACTCTCGAAGAGAAGCTGATTCACGGTCGTCGCGGCGGCTACTGCTTCGAGCAAAACGGCCTGCTGGAGAGAGCGCTGCGCGAGATCGGCTTTACCGTGCGCAGCCTTCTGGGGCGCGTGGTGCTGGCCAATCCGCCGCATATGCCGCCGCGAACCCATCGGCTGCTGCTGGTGGAGGTAGAGGGGGAACGCTGGATTGCCGACGTTGGTTTCGGCGGCCAGACGCTGACCGCGCCGATTAAGCTGCTGGCGGATATAGAACAATCCACCCCGCACGGTGAATATCGCCTGATTTACGAAGGGGAAGAGTGGGCGCTGCAGTTCAGCCATCACGGCCACTGGCAGTCGATGTACCATTTTGATTTAGGTCGCCAGTACGCTTCCGACTATGTGATGGGCAACTTCTGGTCGGCGCACTGGCCGCAGTCGCACTTCCGCCATCATCTGCTGATGTGCCGCCACTTGCCGGACGGCGGCAAAATGACGCTGACCAATTTCCACTTTACCCATTGGGATAAAAACCATGTGGTCGAAAAGCTGGATTTAGCGGATGTTCCGGCGCTGTATGAAGCGCTGAAAACGCGTTTTGGTCTCGGCGTCGATGATGCCAAATACGGCTTCAGCGAAGCGGAGCTGGCGGCGGTGATGGCGGCGTTTGATACCCATCCCGAGGCCGGAAAATAAATATCGTACAGGAACCGTTGGCTGGATAAGGGGTGACGGTCAAACGGGGAGGTTACCCGGCTTGCGCTACGCTTAGCCGGGCTACGGGGCGATCCTGACGCCCGGGTTAGGCGTTTTTGCCGCAACCCGGGATGATTGCGGATTTTGCTCAGCGTCTTGAACGTACCACCTGGTAGCGGCGGGTGAAATATTCAAACGGCGCGCTCCAGACGTGAACCAGCCGGGTGAACGGGAACAGCAGAAAAATCGTCATCCCCAGCACCAGATGCACGCGGAAAACAAAGGCCACGCCGCTGAGCATTTCTGACGAGCCGCCGCGGAAGGTGACGATGCCCTGCGCCCAGCCCACCAGCTTCAGCATTTCACTGCCGTCCGGATACTGCGCCGAGAAAGGGATGGTGCTCAGCCCGAGCAGGCACTGAATCAGCAGAATGCTCATGATGATGATATCCGGCGCGGTCGAGGTGGCGCGAACGCGCTGGTTGGTCAGACGACGCCAGAGCAAACCGGCGCCGCCAATCAGCGTCAGGACGCCGCAGACGCCGCCGAGCACCATCGCCATCTGCTGCTTGACCGCGATGGGTAAAAACCAGGCATACATCCAGTGCGGCGTTAGCATGCCGAACAGATGGCCAAAGAAAATGCCGAGTATACCGATATGGAACAGATTCGACCAGATAACCATCCCGCGTTTATCCAGCATCTGGCTGGAGGAGGCGCGCCAGGTGTACTGGCCGTAGTCATAGCGCAGCCAGCTGCCGAGAAAAAAGACCGTCGCGCAGATGTAGGGGTAGATATCGTAAAAAAAGACGTTCAGATACTGTATCATTTCGGGCCTCCCGCGCTGACGTCGACGTACTGCGGCGCCACGTCCTGGCTAAAGCGTCGTTGATATTGCTGTAACGGTGAGCTGTCACAGGCCGTGGCGTTGTCTTCGATAAATTTCACCTGCTCTTCTTCCCAGACCGCATCCAGCGCCTGCCGGGTATCATCGCGGGACTCGTTGTTGACCTGTTGCGTGACACTGTCACTTGATAGCGGAATTCCGCCGAGGCTGAGCAGGGCGTCAAACAGCTGATACCAGGGGACACCGCGCTGCTTCAGCCGCCCGCCCAGCAGCGCCAGAATCGGCGCGACGTTTTGCAGACCTTCGCGCGCTTCGTTTTCCGGCAGGATGCTGAGGTATTCCAGATACAGCGGCAGGTGGTCGGGAAGTTCGCGACAGTTGAGCACCAGGCCCGCCTTTTCATACTGAGCGAGCAGGTCGACCATCGCCTGACCGCGGTCGCGGGACTCGGCGTGCACGTGTTCAAACAGTAGCAGCGATGTGGCGCGGCCCCGGTCGAACACTTCGCACCATTCGGCCTGCTTGTCCAGCAGCGGGGCATTCAGCATCTCCGCGGCGAAGTCGTCGAGCACAGGGGCGTCGTGACGCACCATGCTCAGCACCTCGTCCTTGCACTGCCAAAGAAACTCATCCGGGTACTCCATCAGCAGGCCGATCGCTTTGAGGATTTGCATTATTCCCCCTCCGCTTTATCGCGTACTTCGGTGATGTTGATGGCGTCAATGCGGCTACTGTTGAACAGGTTGAATTTGGTGTCGGAGCCGTGGCAGCCGTCGCCGAAGGTAAAGCCGCAGCCGTTGCGCTCGGGGAAGGCGTCGCGCGCCATTTCGCGGTGGCTGGTCGGGATCACGAAGCGGTCCTCGTAGTTGGCGATCGCCAGATAGCGGTACATCTCCTCGACCTGCTCAACGCTCAGGCCAACCTCCTCGATGGCGCGAGTATCGGTGACGCCTTCCACCGTTTGCGAGCGCATGTAGTGACGCATCGCCATCATGCGCTTCAGCGCACGCAGTACCGGGCCGGTATCGCCCGCGCTGAGCATATTGGCGAGATACTGCACCGGAATACGCAGGCTTTCGATGGCCGGAAGCACGCCGTCGCTTTTCGGCAGACCGCCGGCGTCGGCGTAGGACTGAATCGGCGACAGCGGCGGCACGTACCAGACCATTGGCAGGGTGCGGTATTCCGGATGCAGCGGCAGCGCCAGCTTCCAGTCCATTGCCATTTTGTACACCGGCGAGCGCTGGGCGGCATCAATCACGTTTTGTGGAATCCCCTGTTTCAGCGCTTCTTCAATCACCGCCGGGTCGTGGGGGTTGAGGAACACCTCGCACTGCCGCTCGTAGAGGTCGGTTTCGCGCTCGGTGCTGGCGGCCTCTTCAATGCGGTCGGCGTCGTACAACAGCACGCCGAGGTAGCGGATACGTCCCACGCAGGTTTCTGAGCAGACGGTGGGCTGTCCGGACTCGATACGCGGGTAGCAGAAGATGCACTTCTCCGATTTGCCGCTTTTCCAGTTGAAGTAGATTTTCTTGTACGGGCAGCCGCTGATGCACAGACGCCAGCCGCGGCATTTGTCCTGGTCGATCAGCACGATGCCGTCTTCTTCACGCTTGTAGATGGCGCCGCTGGGGCAGGTGGCGACGCAGCTTGGATTCAGGCAGTGCTCGCACAGGCGCGGCAGATACATCATGAAGGTATTTTCAAACTGGCCGTACATCTCCTTCTGAATCTTGTCGAAGTTACGATCGCGGGCGCGCTTTTCAAACTCGCCGCCGAGCAGCTCTTCCCAGTTGGGGCCCCAGATGATTTTATCCATCCGCTTGCCGTCGATAAGCGAACGCGGACGGGCGGTGGGCAGGTGTTTTCCCTCCGGCGCGTTGTGCAGATGCTGATAATCAAAGGTAAAGGGTTCATAGTAGTCGTCGATCTGCGGTATCACCGGATTGGCGAAAATTTTGGTGATGACGCCCATTTTTCCGCCCAGACGCGGGCGTATTTTGCCATTAACATCGCGCACCCAGCCGCCTTCCCACACCTCCTGATCTTCCCAGTTTTTCGGATAGCCGATGCCCGGTTTGGTTTCGACGTTGTTAAACCAGGCGTATTCCATCCCTTCGCGTCCGGTCCAGACGTTTTTACAGGTGACGGAACAGGTGTGGCAGCCGATGCATTTATCGAGATTGAGAACCATACCGACCTGTGAACGTATTTTCATTTTTTCGCCTCCTGTACCCCATCGCGACCTTCGTCATCCAGCCAGTCAATATTTTTCATTTTGCGGATCATGATGAACTCGTCGCGGTTGGAGCCGACGGTGCCGTAGTAGTTGAAACCGTAAGCCAGCTGGGCGTAGCCGCCAATCATATGGGTCGGTTTCGGGCACACGCGGGTGACCGAGTTATGGATCCCGCCGCGCCGTCCGGTGACTTCCGAGCCCGGAATATTCATCAGGCGCTCCTGGGCGTGATACATCATGGTCATCCCCGGCGGTACGCGCTGGCTGACCACCGCGCGGGCGGTGAGCGCGCCGTTGGCGTTGAAGGCCTCGATCCAGTCGTTATCTTCGATACCCAGCTCGCGGGCGTCGGTTTCGCTGATCCACACGATTGGCCCGCCGCGCGACAGGGTCAGCATCAGCAGGTTTTCGCTGTAGGTGGAGTGGATGCCCCATTTCTGGTGCGGCGTCAGGAAGTTGAGCGCTTTTTCCGGGAAGCCATTGGGCGGGATCGCTTTCATCTGGCTGACGCTGCGGGTGTCAATGGGCGGACGATAGACCACCAGGCTTTCGCCAAAGGCGCGCATCCAGGGGTGATCCTGATACAGCTGCTGGCGGCCGGAAAGGGTGCGCCAGGGGATCAGCTCGTGGACGTTGGTATAGCCGGCGTTGTAGGAGACATGCTCGCTCTCAAGGCCGGACCAGGTCGGGCTGGAGATAATTTTGCGCGGCTGGGCCTGAATATCGCGGAAGCGGATTTTTTCATCCTCTTTATTCAGCGCCAGGTGCGTATGCTCGCGGCCGGTAAACTCGCCAAGCGCTTGCCAGGCTTTGACCGCCACCTGACCGTTGGTTTCCGGGGCGAGGGCGAGGATCACTTCCGAGGCGTCAATGGCGGTGTCGATGCGCGGGCGACCTTTGGCCGGGCCATCAAGCTTGACGTAGTTAAGCTTGCCGAGGAAGTCGACCTCGTTCTGGGTGTTCCATGTGATGCCTTTACCGCCGTTGCCCAGTTTGTCGAGCAGCGGCCCGAGGGAGGTAAAGCGCTCATACGTCGCCGGATAATCGCGCTCAACGACGGCAATCGACGGCGCGGTTTTACCCGGCGTCAGCTCGCATTCCCCTTTCCGCCAGTCCAGCACGTCGAAGGGCTGCGACAGCTCCGCCGGCGAATCGTGCTGCAGCGGCACCAGCACGACGTCGGTCTCTTTATCGAGGTGGCCGACGCAGACCTCGGAGAAGGTTTTGGCGATATCTTTGTAAATTTCCCAGTCGCTTTTCGCCTCCCACGCCGGGTCAACGGCGGCGGAGAGCGGGTGGATAAACGGATGCATATCCGAGGTGTTCATATCGTCTTTTTCATACCAGGTGGCGGTCGGCAAAACGATATCGGAGAACAGGCAGGTACTGGACATGCGGAAATCGAGCGTCACCAGCAGGTCGAGTTTGCCTTCGATGGCCGCGGTCTGCCACTCCACCTCTTCGGGTTTCACGTCATCGCTGGCGCCCAGCTCATCGCTCTGAATACCGCTGTCGGTGCCCAGCAGATATTTGAGCATATACTCGTGGCCCTTGCCGGAGGAGCCCAGAAGGTTAGAGCGCCAGATAAACAGATTACGCGGATGATTTTTGCCGTTATCCGGCTGTTCGCAGGCGAAGCGGATCTCGCCGGACTTCAGCGCCCGGGCGGTGTAGTCTGCGGGGGTCAGTCCGGCTGCGGCAGCCTGCGCCTTGATGGTCAGCGGATTGACGCCCAGCTGCGGCGCGGAGGGCAGCCAGCCCATGCGCTCGGCGCGTACGTTAAAGTCGATCAGATGGCCGCTGAATTGGCTGGCATCGGCCAGCGGCGACAGCAGCTCCCGGGCAGTCAGCTTCTCATAGCGCCACTGGCTGGCGTGATTGTAAAAAAAGGAGGTGCTGTTCATCTGGCGCGGCGGACGATTCCAGTCAAGGGCGAACGCCAGCGGTAGCCAGCCGGTTTGCGGACGCAGCTTCTCCTGGCCGACATAGTGCGACCAGCCGCCGCCGCTCTGGCCGACGCAGCCGCAGAACACCAGCATATTGATCATCCCCCGGTAGTTCATATCCATGTGGTACCAGTGGTTGACGCCGGCGCCGAGGATAATCATCGACCGTCCGTGGGTTTTATGCGCGGTATCGGCGAATTCACGGGCGATCTGCTCGATGTGCTGGCGCGGGACGCCGGTAATCTGTTCGGCCCACGCCGGGGTATAGGCTTTCATCTCACTGAAGTCCTGCGCGGCGTTGGGATCGTCTAAGCCGCGTTCGAGTCCGTAGTTGGCGAGAATCAGATCGTAGACGCTAACCACCAGGCCGGATTCACCGTTGGCCAGCGGGAGCTGCTTAACCGGCAGCTGATGCAGCGTCACCGGATCCTGCTTGATGCTGCGAAAGTGCGGGTTTTCGTTGCCGCCGAAGTAGGGAAAGCCCACCGTCACCACGTCGTCACGGCTATCCAGCAGCGATAGTTTGAGTTCAATGGCTTGCCCGGCGGCCTGCTGTTCAAGGTTCCATTTGCCTTTCTCTCCCCAGCGGAAGCCAATCGAACCGTTGGGGGCCACCAGTTCACCAGCGCTGTTATAGGCGACGGTTTTCCACTCCGGGTTATTGCTTTCGCCTAAATCGTCGACCAGATCGGCGGCGCGGACCATCCTGCCGGGAACGTAGAAACCCTCCTCGCGACGCTCAAGCATCACCAGCATCGGCATATCGGTGTAGGTGCGGCAGTAGTTGAGGAAATAATCGCTCGGGTTATCAAGGTGAAACGTTTTGAGGATCACGTGGCCCATCGCCATGGCCAGCGCGCTGTCGGTACCCTGTTTCGGCGCCAGCCACTGGTCGCTGAGCTTGGCGACTTCCGAAAAGTCCGGGGTAATCGCGATGGTTTTGGTGCCCTTGTAGCGCACTTCGGTAAAAAAGTGGGCGTCCGGCGTTCGGGTCTGCGGGACGTTGGAGCCCCAGGCGATAATATAGCTGGAGTTGTACCAGTCGGCGGACTCGGGAACGTCGGTCTGCTCGCCCCAGGTCATTGGCGAGGCGGGGGGAAGGTCGCAGTACCAGTCGTAGAAGCTCAGGCAGGTGCCGCCGAGCACCGACAGATACCGGGTGCCGGCGGCGTAAGAGACCATCGACATCGCCGGGATCGGCGAAAAGCCCGCTACGCGGTCCGGGCCGTAGTTTTTGATGGTCCAGACGTTGGCGGCGGCAATCAGCTGGTTCAGCTCCTTCCAGCTTGAACGGATAAACCCGCCTTTGCCGCGTACCTGCTTGTAGCTGAGGGTTTTGACCGGGTCCTGCATGATGCTGTCCCACGCCTGCACCGGGTCCGGGTGCTGAGCCAGCGCTTCGCGCCATAGGGCAATCAGCCGCTTGCGCGCCAGCGGATACTTCAGGCGGTTAGCGCTGTAGAGGTACCAGGAGTAGCTTGCGCCGCGCGGGCAGCCGCGGGGTTCGTGGTTTGGCAGATCCGGGCGGGTGCGGGGGTAGTCCGTTTGCTGAGTTTCCCAGGTGACCAGCCCGTTTTTGACGTAAATTTTCCAGCTGCATGAGCCTGTGCAGTTCACGCCGTGCGTTGAGCGGACGATTTTGTCGAACTGCCAGCGCTGACGGTAGCTGTCTTCCCAGTCGCGATTGGTGTTGTACACCTGACCGTGCCCGTTGGCAAAGCTCTCGCCTTTCTGCTTAAAGTAGCGAAAGCGATCCAGTAGTTTACTCATGACCTTCCTCCTGCTCCGATAATGTCCGGCCTGAAAAGACCGTACGATCCCCAGGCCGGATAGGGCGTCAGCCGCCATCCGATGAATATGCCGTTATTGTTTTGCCGGTTTGCGACGGCCGTAGACCAGCCAGGTCACCAGCACGCAAACCACGTAGAAAACCAGGAAGACCTTCATCGCCCCGACCGGGGAGCCGGTCATCGCCAGCGAGGTACCGAAGGCTTTAGGGATAAAGAAGCCGCCAATCGCGCCGATGGCGGAGATAAAGCCAAGCGCCGCCGCGGTGTCGGTCACCGCTTCGTGCTGGGCCTGTTCGTCGCTGCCGCCGCGTTTCTTCACGCTGTCGAGGGTGATTTGGCGAAAGATCACGGCGATCATCTGGAAGGTGGAACCGCTGCCGAGACCGGCGGTCAGGAACAGCCCCATAAACACCACGTAAAAGGCGAGGAAACTGCCTGAGCCGCTGCCGGGGAGGGTGAGAAACAGCAGGCCGGTAAACAGCGCCATCAGGATAAAGTTGATCAGGGTGACCCGCACGCCGCCAAGGCGGTCAGAAATAATCCCGCCGAAGGATCGCGCCAGCGCGCCGATAAACGGCCCGAAGAAGGCCAGCTTAAGAATGTTAACGTCGGGGAACTGCGTTTTCGCCAGCATGGCGAAACCGGCGGAGAAGCCGATAAACGAGCCAAAGGTGGCCAGATAGAGCAGGCTCAGCAGCCACATATGCGGGCGTTTCAGCACAGGCAGCTGCTCGCGAATCGAAGCCTTTGAGCTGGCGATGTCGTTCATTCCTACCCAGGCGGCGAAGGTGGCTATCACCAGCAGCGGAACCCAGACGAGGGCGGCGTTGCTCAGCGCGAGAAGAGAGCCATCCTCCTGAGGCACGCCATGGATGCCAAGAAAAGCGAAGATGGGCAGAAAAATCGCCGCCGGCGCGATCATCTGCATCACGCTGACGCCGAGATTGCCGAGGCCGCCGTTGATACCCAGCGCGCTGCCCTGTTTCGCTTTGGGAAAGAAAAAACTGATATTTCCCATGCTGGAAGCAAAGTTCGCACCGGCAAAACCGCATAGCAGGGCAATGGTGATAAATACCCAGAATGGAGTAGCGGGGTTTTGAATGGCAATACCCAGCCAGATACAGGGCACCACCAGAATAATCGTGCTTAATACCGTCCAGTAGCGCCCGCCAAATATAGGTACCATAAAGGAGTAGGGTACGCGTAATATTGCGCCGGAAAGCGAAGGCAGAGCGGTTAATAAAAAGAGCTGATCGGTAGTGAAATTAAATCCGACTTTATTGAGATTGACGGCGACGGCGCTGAATAGCATCCAGACGCAAAAGGCGAGTAGCAAACAACCTACGGAAATGCAAAGATTTCTGCGCGCTATTTGCTTTCCCTTATTCTCCCAAAACGCCGCATTTTCTGGTTTCCACTCTTTTAAAAGATAATGATTCTTCTTCTCATTATTGCTCAGCATATTGCCCTCGATTGAACAGTAACCCGTCAAAAAAGAATAAACTGGTAAAACAGCAAATTAATAAAAGAAATAAAATCAGGGGATGGGGATGTATCTGTTGTAATAAATGAAGAATAGATAAGAAAAGCGCACCGAAAGAAGACGCGCGAATATTAGCTCAGGATTATTTGTTACTAAATGTAACTTAAAATTAAAAAAGTTCCATCGAGATAGAATAATTGATATGCCGATTGAAGGCGGCATCATCTATTTCCTGCATTCCCAGCGCATAAATACCATCGAGACCGCAGACGAGAGCAATGAGCCGCCAGGCAATGCTTTCCATATCGTCCCTTGGCTTAAACTCACCGGCAGCGGTTCCCAGGCGGATGATCTTCAGGGTCTCTTCATGCCACATGTTCATGGTGAGCAGATAGGCCCCCTTGATATCGCTGTCGCTATCGGCCAGCAGCTGCGCTTCGCGCCACAGGCGAATGTATGGCTCAAGCCTGCCGTCATCGCTGCCCACCATAGAAAACAGGCGTTCACGCCACGTGGCGTCGTCGGCGACCAGCGGCATATCCATCATTTCGCGGATCAACCGTATGAAGGCATGGGCTTTTAGCTCGCCCGCGGAGGTGAAATGGTGGTGCAGCTGACCGGCGGAGACGCCGGCTTCGGCGGCAATCTGGCGGACGGTCATAGCGCTAAACCCGCCCCGAAGCGCCACGCGCATGGCTGCCAGCACAATAACTTCCCGACGCGCATCGCGATTTAAGTAGCTCATAACATTTGTGACCCCGGTTTTTTTGGCGATAGTAACAAAAAGTTGGACACTCGTTCAACAATCCGGCAGGATCCGTTTCCTGGACGCTTGTCCAGTTTTAACGTTGAGGGAAAGTAGTATGTCTCGGCAATGGTTGACGCTGATGGCGATTTTGCTGGTTTATATTCCGGTGGCGATTGACGCCACTGTTCTCCACGTGGCTGCGCCAACGCTCAGCGTAGCGCTGGGGACCAGCGGTAACGAGCTGCCGTGGATTATTGATATTTATTCGCTGGTAATGGCCGGTATGGTGCTGCCTATGGGCGCACTGGGCGATAAAATCGGCTTTAAACGGCTGCTGCTGCTCGGCAGCGGTATTTTTGGCACCGCGTCTCTGGCGGCGGCGTTTTCACCCACGGCAGAGACGCTGATTGCATCCCGCGCGCTGCTGGCGGTGGGGGCGGCGATGATCGTGCCTGCGACCCTGGCCGGGATCCGCAGCACCTTTTCGCAGGCGCACCAGCGTAATATGGCGCTTGGTCTGTGGGCAGCGGTCGGTTCCGGCGGCGCGGCGTTCGGTCCGCTGGTTGGCGGTATGCTGCTGGAGCATTTTTACTGGGGATCGGTTTTCCTGATCAACGTGCCGATCGTGCTGCTGGTGATAGCGATTAATGCCAAAGTGGTGCCGCGTCAGCCCGCGCGGCGCGAGCAGCCGCTGAATCTTTTCCAGGCGCTAATCCTGATCGCCGCCATTTTGATGCTGGTCTTTAGCGCCAAAACGGCGCTCAAAGGGCAAATGGCGCTGTGGTTAACCGGGCTGGTGGCACTATCTGGCGCCGCGATGCTGTTCTGGTTCGTGCGCAAACAGCTCTCGGCATCGCGTCCCATGGTCGATATGCGCCTGTTTACCCATCGCATTATTTTAAGCGGCGTGATGATGGCGATGACCGCGCTGATTACGCTGGTGGGTTTTGAACTGCTGATGGCGCAGGAGCTGCAGTTTGTGCACAGCAAAACGCCTTTTGAAGCCGGGCTGTTTATGCTGCCGGTGATGGTGGCGAGCGGTTTCAGCGGGCCCATTGCCGGCATGCTGGTATCGCGGCTGGGGCTGCGCGAGGTCGCCACCGGCGGAATGCTGCTCAGCGCCCTGAGCTTCCTCGGCCTGTCGATGACCGATTTCAGTACGCAGCAGTGGCAGGCCTGGGGACTGATGACGCTGCTGGGCTTCAGCGTCGCCAGCGCGCTGCTGGCCTCCAGCTCGGCGATCATGGCCGCCGCGCCGAAGGAAAAAGCAGCGGCGGCAGGGGCCATCGAAACCATGGCCTATGAGCTGGGCGCGGGACTGGGGATTGCCCTGTTTGGCCTGATCCTGACCCGCAGCTACACCTCGTCAATTGTTCTGCCGGGTGGAATCGAGGGCGCGGCGGCGGAGCAGGCGTCGTCCTCCATCAGCGAGGCGATTAAGCTGGCGCAGTCGCTGCCCGCCATACCGGCGCAAAGCCTGCTTGAAGCGGCGAAGGCGGCGTTTATTCATTCGCACAGCATCGTGCTGGCGACGGCTGGCGTCCTGCTTCTGCTGCTGGCGGCCGGCATCTGGCGTAGTCTGGCAAAAGCGCCTGAGCTGAATTAACGCCTTTAGTCCGCAGGCGTGCAACGCAGTAGAGAAGCGCCCATCTCGGGGATGGGCCGCGTGCGATAGGCCTGAAGTGAGTGGTGGATCGTATCGGCCCGGTAAGGCGTCTGCTGCCGCCGGGCTAAACCGAACACGAACCGTTTGCTGTCGTGATCTTCTGGCATTAGTTTATTTATTCTGATTATCACTGTAGAAGACGTTTTGCGTTGTCGTTTGCCCAAGGAGCATGTTAACTAAAGGGCGATTGACGGGAAGAAACCGGCGATAAGGATATACAAAAGGATATACATCATGGAATTGACGTACTAAAAAGAACCGTGGGTTGGCTACTGTGGAACCCGGGAGTGCATCAGTCAGGTGGCTTCCCCGGATGGATAATGGCGTCTGGCGTCGCGTGATGCCTCTAAAGGCGAGAAAGACGAAGGTATGTTTTATTTTCCTGTCGAACAAGCCGGACCAGGGGATTAACGCCTTTCTGGCGCAGGCTGACACGGCTAAAGATAATGATTTTAGCTATATGCGTAACTATGTCTGGGGGAACGAGAACTCGTTTTATTTTGATAATGAAGGCGGCTATGCCTGTATCTGGAAAACGGATATTAAAAATAAAACGACCCAGCGTATCTTACCGATTGAAGGTATGATTCAGCCTTACTACCTGAACTACAACAACGAGGATATGATCGTCGCCTCATACCGCTATTATTCTGTACGAAATAAAACGCATCATTACGAAATTTATATCGCGAAGAAATAATATCGCAACGGCGGCGTTGAAAGAGGTTTCGCCGCCGCCGCTTTAGCGCCGGGTCGCCTGCCAGCAAAGCAGGGAGCCGGCGCACACCATTCCGGCGCCCTGCCAGAACGACCACGACAGCGCGGCGCTGAGCAGTGCCGCCGCCAGCGCCGAGGAGAGCACCGGCGTAAAGTAGGAGGCGGCTGCCAGCAGGCTGACGTTGCCGTGCAGGATCCCGACGTTCCACGCCGCGTAGCCTAATCCCAGGGCAACGGACAGCGCAATCAGTTTGGCTATCACCGGCCAGCTAAAGACCATGGGCGGCTGTTCGCTGAACAGGAACTTCAGCCACAGGGTCAGGGCGGTAAGCAGAACAAAAAGGGTAATCCCGTTTTTGCCCTTCGCGTATTTAGCGGTGACCGTGCAGTAGGCCGCCCAGATAAACGCGCCGATGAACGCCAGAATATAGCTCAGCGGGCTGGAAACCACGTTGCGGGTAATTTCATCTACATTCAGACCATGCTCACCGCCTAATACCCAGGTGACGCCGAATAAAGCGAGAAATAATCCCGGTATAACCAACCAGCTGCTTTTTTGGCCGTTAAACAGAATGGCGAATAAAATCGTCAGGCTGGGCCACAGATAATTAACCATGCCCACTTCAATAGCCTGCTGGCGGCTACCGGCTAATCCGACCGACAGCGCCAGGCAAATTTCATAGCTGACGAACAGCAGGCTCCCTGCCAGTAAATAGGGGCGAGGGATCTGGCGTATTTGCGGGAAGCCGACGGTAAAGATCAGCAAAAGGCCGCTCAGGCTGTAGATCATCGCCGCGCCGCCCACCGGCCCCAGCCCTTCGCTTACGCCACGAATCAGCCCGACCATGGTGCTCCACAAGACGATAGCGGCCAGTCCAATGAGCGTGGCTCTCTTCTTCTCCATATTTAACCTGATGTTGGTTCAAACGCAGTCGGGTTTTATAACACTTTTTTTTCGCTTCCGGGGGATATTTTCCACCGCGCTTAATCCTAATGGAGTAACGAAATTCAACGCGGCTGACTATTAAGGGGTCATGGGTTCAGGACATTGATTTGACGCAAATAAAACAGGGTTATTGCTGTTAATTTCCACTCCCGCAATGAATAAACATCCCGCATGGAGGGGAACAATGGACGTCAGCCGCAGAAAGTTTTTTAAAATCTGCGCAGGCGGTATGGCCGGAACAACAGCCGCTGCATTGGGTTTTGCGCCCAAAATGGCCCTGGCTCAGGCGCGTAATTACAAATTGCTGCGCGCCAAAGAGATCCGCAACACCTGCACATACTGCTCCGTGGGCTGCGGGCTATTAATGTATAGCCTGGGCGACGGTGCGAAAAACGCGAAAGAAGCGATTTACCACATTGAAGGTGACCCGGATCATCCGGTGAGCCGCGGCGCGCTGTGCCCGAAAGGCGCGGGGCTGCTTGACTATGTTCATAGCGACAACCGCCTGCGCTATCCGCAGTACCGCGCGCCGGGTTCGGATACATGGCAGCGCATCTCCTGGGATGACGCGTTTACCCGCATCGCCAAACTGATGAAAGCCGACCGCGACGCCAATTTTATTGAAAAGAACGAACAGGGCGTGACGGTTAACCGCTGGCTGTCCACCGGGATGTTATGTGCCTCTGCGGCCAGTAATGAAACCGGCATGCTGACGCAAAAATTTGTGCGCTCCCTCGGCATGCTGGCGGTAGACAACCAGGCGCGCGTCTGACACGGACCAACGGTAGCAAGTCTTGCTCCAACATTTGGTCGCGGTGCGATGACCAACCACTGGGTTGATATCAAAAACGCTAACGTCGTGGTGGTGATGGGCGGTAACGCCGCCGAAGCCCATCCGGTGGGATTCCGCTGGGCGATGGAGGCGAAAAACAACAACGATGCGACGCTGATTGTCGTCGACCCGCGCTTTACGCGCACGGCGTCGGTGGCCGATATTTATGCGCCGATCCGTTCCGGTACCGACATTACCTTCCTGTCGGGCGTACTGCTGTACCTGATCGAAAATAACAAAATTAATGCCGAGTACGTTAAACACTACACCAACGCCAACCTGCTGGTGCGCGACGATTTTGCCTTCGAAGATGGCCTGTTCAGCGGCTACGATGCCGAAAAGCGTCAGTACGATAAATCGTCGTGGAACTATCAGTTCGACGAAAACGGCTACGCCATGCGCGACGAGACGCTGCAGCATCCGCGCTGCGTCTGGAACCTGCTGAAGCAGCACGTTTCGCGCTATACGCCGGAGGTGGTGGAGAATATCTGCGGTACGCCAAAGGCGGATTTCCTCAAAGTGTGCGAAGTGCTGGCGTCAACCAGCGCGGCGGACCGAACCACCACTTTCCTTTACGCGCTGGGCTGGACGCAGCATACCGTCGGGGCGCAGAACATCCGTACCATGGCGATGATTCAGCTGCTGCTCGGCAATATGGGGATGGCGGGTGGCGGCGTCAACGCGCTGCGCGGGCACTCCAATATTCAGGGGCTAACCGATTTAGGCCTGCTCTCGACCAGCCTGCCGGGCTACCTGACGCTGCCGTCGGAACAGCAGACGGATCTGCAAAGCTATCTCGCCGCCAATACGCCGAAGGCGACGCTGGCCGAACAGGTGAACTACTGGAGCAACTATCCGAAGTTCTTCGTCAGCCTGATGAAATCGTTCTACGGCGACGCGGCGCAAAAAGAGAACGACTGGGGCTTCCACTGGCTGCCGAAATGGGACCAGGCTTACGACGTTATCAAATATTTCAATATGATGGATAACGGCAACGTCACGGGCTATATCTGCCAGGGCTTCAATCCGGTGGCTTCGTTTCCGGACAAAAACAAGGTGGTCCGCAGCCTGAGCAAGCTGAAGTACATGGTGGTTATCGACCCGCTGGTGACCGAAACGTCGACCTTCTGGCAAAACCACGGCGAGTCGAACGATGTTGACCCGGCGGCGATTCAGACCGAAGTGTTCCGCCTGCCGTCCACCTGCTTCGCCGAAGAGGATGGTTCCATCGCCAACTCCGGGCGCTGGCTGCAGTGGCACTGGAAAGGCCAGGACGCGCCGGGCGAAGCGCGCAACGACGGCGAAATTCTGGCCGGCATTTACCACCGTCTGCGCGAGATGTATCGCAGCGAGGGCGGCAAAGGCGTCGAGCCGCTGCTGAAGATGGGATGGCACTACAAGCAGCCGGATCGTCCGGAATCAGAAGAGGTCGCGAAGGAGAACAACGGCTACGCGCTGGCGGATCTCTTCGACGCTAACGGCGCGCCGCTGGCGAAGAAGGGCCAGCTGTTGAACAGCTTCGCGCTGCTGCGCGATGACGGTACCACCGCGTCGTCCTGCTGGATCTATACCGGCAGCTGGACCGAGCAGGGTAACCAGATGGCCAACCGCGATAACGCCGATCCGTCAGGCCTTGGCAACACGCTCGGCTGGGCATGGGCGTGGCCGCTCAACCGGCGCGTGCTGTACAACCGCGCGTCGGCGGATATTAACGGCAAGCCGTGGGATGCGAAGCGGATGCTGATCCAGTGGAACGGCAGCAAGTGGGTTGGCAACGATATTCCGGACTTCAATACCGCGCCGCCGGGCAGCAAAACCGGGCCGTTTATTATGCAGCCGGAAGGCCTGGGGCGTCTGTTTGCCCTGAATAAGCTGGCGGAAGGTCCGTTCCCGGAACACTACGAGCCGATGGAAACGCCGCTTGGCACCAACCCGCTGCACCCGAACGTGGTCTCCAGCCCGGTGGTGCGCCTGTATGAAGAGGATGCCCTTCGTTTAGGTAAGAAGGACAAATTCCCGTACGTCGGCACCACCTATCGCCTGACCGAGCATTTTCATACCTGGACCAAGCATGCGCTGCTTAATGCGATTGCGCAGCCGGAACAGTTTGTCGAAATCAGCGAAGGTCTGGCGAAAGCGAAGGGGATTGCCAACGGCGATCGGGTGACGGTCAGCAGCAAGCGCGGCTTTATTCGCGCGGTCGCGGTGGTGACGCGTCGTCTGCAAACGCTCAACGTTAACGGCCAGCAGGTTGAAACCGTCGGGATCCCGCTGCACTGGGGTTTTGAAGGAGTAGCCCGCAAAGGTTACATCGCCAATACCCTGACGCCAAACGTCGGGGATTCCAACTCGCAAACGCCGGAGTACAAGGCGTTTCTGGTCAACATCGAGAAAGCGTAAGGAGCGAATGCATGTCGATGGAAACCCAGGACATTATCAAACGCTCCGCCACCAACCCGATCACGCCCGCGCCGCGCGCGCGGGATTTTAAGGCGGAAGTGGCGAAGCTGATCGATGTCTCCTCCTGCGTAGGCTGTAAAGCCTGCCAGGTGGCCTGTTCCGAGTGGAACGATATCCGCGATGAGGTAGGGCACTGCGTCGGGGTGTACGACAACCCCGCCGATCTGAGCGCCAAATCCTGGACGGTAATGCGCTTTAGCGAAACCGAACAGAACGGCAAGCTGGAGTGGCTGATTCGCAAAGACGGCTGCATGCACTGCGAGGACCCGGGCTGCCTGAAGGCGTGCCCGTCCGCCGGGGCGATTATCCAGTACGCCAACGGCATCGTCGACTTTCAGCAGGAGAACTGCATCGGCTGCGGCTACTGCATCGCCGGGTGCCCCTTTAACATCCCGCGCCTCAATAAAGAGGATAACCGGGTCTATAAGTGCACCCTGTGCGTTGACCGGGTCAGCGTCGGCCAGGAACCGGCCTGCGTGAAAACCTGCCCAACCGGCGCGATTCACTTCGGGAGCAAGAAAGAGATGCTGGAAGTGGCCAACGAGCGCGTGGAAAAGCTGAAGAAACGCGGCTATCCCCATGCCGGGGTGTATAACCCGCCGGGCGTCGGCGGCACCCACGTGATGTACGTGCTGCATCATGCGGACCAGCCGGAGCTGTACCACAACCTGCCGAAAGAGCCGCAGATCGATACGTCGATCAACCTGTGGAAAGGCGCGCTGAAGCCGCTCTCGGCGGTCGGGTTTATCGCCACCTTTGCCGGGCTGATTTATCACTACATCGGGATTGGGCCAAATAAGGAAGCGGATGACGATGAGGAGGAGCATGATGAGTAAATCGAAAATGATTGTGCGCACGAAGTTTATTGACCGCGCCTGTCACTGGACGGTGGTCATCTGCTTTTTCCTGGTGGCGCTATCGGGGATCTCGTTTTTCTTCCCGACGCTGCAGTGGCTGACCGAAACCTTCGGTACGCCGCAGATGGGGCGTATTCTGCATCCGTTCTTCGGGGTACTGATTTTCGTGGCCCTGATGTTTATGTTTGTGCGCTTTGTCCATCACAATATTCCCGACAAGCAGGATATCCCCTGGCTAAAGGGCATTATTGAGGTACTGAAAGGCAACGAGCATAAAGTGGCGCGGGTAGGGAAATATAACGCGGGGCAGAAAATGATGTTCTGGACTATCATGAGCATGATTTTTGTGCTGCTGGTGACCGGCGTGATTATCTGGCGGCCCTGGTTTGCCCACTATTTCCCGATTCAGGTTATTCGCTATAGCCTGCTGATTCACGCGACCTCGGCGATTATTCTTATTCATGCGATTCTGATCCACATGTATATGGCGTTTTGGGTGAAGGGATCGATTAAAGGCATGATCGAAGGGAAGGTGAGTCGCCGCTGGGCGAAGAAGCATCATCCGCGCTGGTATCGCGAGGTGGAGCGTCAGGAAGCGAAGAAAGAGAGCTGTGAAGGGCTGAAGTAAGCGTAACTGAGCAACCCGCTCTGGCTGAAGCCGGAGCGGATCGGGTATTGGTGACAAGGGCGTCAATGGCGGAAATAACTTCGCCTCTGGCGCTTTTTAAGTTACAGATAAAATCTTCGCGCTTGATCGGCTTATTATTAAGGTTTGTCATCATCGGCGAACAAAGCATAAACGTTTCAAATTCAATATTTACCTCAGGAACTGAATAATCAATCTGCCAGTGAGCCTATGAAATAATCACGCCGTTTTATGGATAAATATGCCACCCGGCGTTTTTATCTGGTCTGCCGTTTAATAATGCACAATAATGCCGGCGGTATGTTTTATAACAAGTGATTAGTTGTATGAAAAAGACTATTTTTTCGTTAGCGCTTGGCACTTTTGGTCTCGGAATGGCGGAATTTGGCATCATGGGCGTATTACCTGAAATTGCCCGTGACGTCGGAATATCTATTCCCGCCGCGGGCAATATGATCTCCTGGTATGCGCTTGGCGTCGTCATCGGCGCGCCGGTGATGGCGCTGTTCTCCAGCCGTTTTTCGTTAAAATCGGTGATGCTGTTTCTCGTGGCGCTGTGCGTTATCGGCA
Organism: Klebsiella sp. OBRC7; assembly: GCF_000293135.1. Taxonomy (NCBI): domain Bacteria; kingdom Pseudomonadati; phylum Pseudomonadota; class Gammaproteobacteria; order Enterobacterales; family Enterobacteriaceae; genus Klebsiella; species Klebsiella sp. OBRC7. Next base: position 57,758 of record NZ_ALNJ01000027.1, read on the forward strand.
ATGCCATCTTTACGTTATCTTCCAGCTATTCGATGCTGGCGCTGGGGCGCCTGATCTCCGGTTTCCCGCATGGCGCCTTCTTTGGCGTGGGGGCGATCGTTCTGTCGAAAATTGCGCCGCCGGGGAAGGTCACCGCCGCGGTGGCGGGAATGATTGCCGGAATGACGGTCGCTAATTTGCTGGGGGTTCCCGCCGGAACCTGGCTTGGCCATCAGTTTAGCTGGCGCTATACCTTTCTGGCGATTGCGGTGTTTGACATCGCGGTACTGGTCGCCATCGCCTGGTGGGTGCCCACGCTGTTTGATAAACCGACGACGCGCTTGCGCTCGCAGTTTCATTTTTTAACATCGCCCGCACCGTGGTTAATTTTTTCCGCGACGATGTTCGGCAATGCCGGCGTATTCGCGTGGTTTAGCTATATTAAGCCGTTTATGATTAACGTCTCCGGTTTTGGTGAGAGCGCCATCATTGCCATTATGCTGCTGGCGGGGCTGGGGATGGTTCTGGGGAATTTATTCAGCGGTAAAGTCTCCGTCCGTTATAGCCCGTTACGCATTGCCGCCGTGACGGATGGCGTGATTGTCGTGACCTTATTACTTCTGTTCCTGCTGGGTGAGAATAAAGCCGCCGCATTAACCCTCGCGTTTATTTGCTGCGCGGCCCTGTTTGCCCTGTCGGCACCGCTGCAAATTCTGCTGCTGCAAAATGCGAAAGGCGGCGAGATGCTGGGCGCGGCGGGCGGCCAGATCGCCTTTAATCTCGGCAGCGCCATTGGGGCGCTATTCGGCGGGATGATGATTACGGCCGGTCCTGGCTGGCGTTTCGTTGCCTTACCGGCCGCGCTGCTTTCGTTTCTTGCGCTCAGTTCGCTGCTGATTTATGCCCGCCATCAGCGGCGTCTGGCCTGATTAAGCCCGCTGGCAGCTATTCCTGCCACGGCTCGCCGAGGGTCAGCATTAACCGGTTGGCCCAGGCAAAGAAAGCCGCCGATTGCAGTAAATCCAGTCGGGCGAGGGTATCCAGCCCCTGCTGTTCGACGGCGGCAAGGTGGTCAACGGACAAAGCGGGAGGGGTAACGGAAATCGCGGCGGCGAAATCGATCTGCGCCTGCCATCCCGGCGTCTGCCCGTCGCTTAACTGCTCTCCCGGCGTCACCGCCAGCAGCGTCTCTATCGCCGTTTCATCTTTAGCCAGCTGTGCCGCTTTGCGCGCATGCACCGAGGCGCAATAAATACAGCCGTTGATTTTGCTCGCCACCGTTGCCGCCAGCTCGCGCTCAGCGCGCGGCAGGCCGCCGGGAGTATAAAAGATCCCTTTGTCGGTTAACGTACGCTGCTCGAGGAGCGGCAGGTTGCGCGCCAGCAGGCGGAAGTAGGGCGAATCGCTGTGGCCGAATTTCGCCAGCAGCGCCTGCTCGTCGGGGGTAAATTCCGCCAGCGGTTTAGCCGCCAGCCAGGGCTCCCAGTGCAGTTCATCGCGGGTGAAGTGCACCGGCGCCTTCTTACCGCTGATGGTTTGCGGCGAGGTATGCCAGAATCCCGCCACCGTCGGGGTTTGTGCGACGTGGATATTTTTGCCGTTAAGCAGGCGCAGCCCGACGACCAGCCGGCTCTGGAAGCTGACAAACGCGATAAGCTGGGCGAGGGTGACGATGCCGCGCAGGCTCCATCCGGCGCGGATTAAGGCCTCAAGCGCCGACGGCGTGGCCTCCACGGGCGTAAAGGTCAACAGCCGGGCAAAGGCCAGCGCCGGCGCCAGCCGCGGCGATGTGGGGTCGGCAATGCCAAAGCCGGCGTAGTGGGCGGCCAGCGCATCGCTCTCATGCAGCTTCGCCACCCTCGCGGCCACGGCAAAACGCTCGTCGAGCGGGAAGTCGTTATCCTGCTGACCAAACAGCGTTTCATAACTTCCCTGAGCATGGCGGGTGGCCGCCTCGCGCACGGCTCGCGCCGCCGCTAAGGCGGAATCGGGGGCAATTTCTGCCAGTTCGGCCAATATATCCTGACTGAGCGTCATGGTGACTCCTTATCGTATCTGCGGGGCAATATGCTGAGCGATCAGCTCAATGGAACGAAGCGTGTCGCGGTGCGAGGGTTCAACGGAGTGCACCTGAAACGAAATATCGGTAACCCGCCGCAGGACGCTATCGCGGGCCAGCGAAGCGGCGACGTGCTGCGGGTCGCCAACGTGCGCGTCAAGCTGCGGCAAAAAATCAGTGACAGTGTCACCAACAATATCATGACCTGCGGCGCGATGCTGGGCAGCCTGCTGGCGCAGGCCGGGTTCAGCGACCTGCAGCGCATACTGCTGGCTATCGGCGACAAAGGCCGTCCGCGAGGCGAGGATCCTTGGCTCGACCCCCGCCGGCAGCGCGGCGAGATAGGCGTCAATAATCGGATTCTGGATAGCGTCCAGCGGCAGCGTGGACTGTCCGGCCGAACGCGGCTGCGTGCGCGAGAGCATCAGCCCGTGCCCGGCCTGAGCCGCGCGAACCGCCCCTTCAATGGAAAAGGTGGCAATCCAGATGCGTTCCGCCAGCTGCGGCGCCTGAGGGTACAGATGATTATCCGGGTGCGAGAGCGAATCCCCGCGCCAGGCGCTTTGAATCAGATGCAGGTGTTCAGCAAACACCGCGCTGCGCTGGTCCATCGTCAGCCCGAAGGGTAAAAACGAGGTGGGGGTGCCGCCGGAGCCAAAGCCCACCTCGAGCCGTCCATCGGCGAGCAGATCCAGCACCGCCGCATCCTCCGCCACTCGCAGCGGGTTTTCCATCGGCAGGGTGATAATGGCGGTGCCAAGACGAATGCGCTCGGTGTGCGCCGCGGCGTGGGCGAGAAAGACCAGCGGTGACGGCAGGCCGCCTTCGTGCTCATGAAAATGGTGCTGAGCGATCCACGCGCTGTCGAATCCCAGGCGTTCCGCGTGGCGAATTTGCTCGGTGGCCAGCCGGTAGCGCTCTTTAGGCGTGGCGTGGTCCAGCAGACGGGTGAAAAAGCCCAGTCGTTTACGCGTCATGCAACCTCCTTGCTCGGGGATGAAAAATGGGGAATCGCGGCGATAAGCTCGCGGGTATAGTCATGCTGCGGGGCGCTGAACAGTCGGCTGACGTCGCCGTGTTCAACCACCTGGCCCGCCCGCAGCACCGTCACGCTGTGGGCGATACGGCGCACCGTCGCCAAATCGTGAGTGATAAACAGATAGCTCAGCCCCAGCTGCTGCTGAAGCTGCTGCAGCAGCGCGAGAATTTGCGCCTGCACCGTGACGTCCAGCGCCGAAGTCGCTTCATCGAGGACAAGGATCGTCGGTTCAAGGATTAAGGCGCGGGCGATGGCCACCCGCTGCCGCTGGCCGCCGGAAAGCTCACGGGCGGTTCGCGACAGCAGCTCCGGAGCGAGCGCCACGCGGGCGGAGACCGTTTCGACGCGCTGGCGCCGCACTTCGGCGTTGAGGCGGTCGAAGTTTTTTAACGGCTCTTCGATAATCTCAAACAGCGTTTGCCGCGGGTCCAGCGAGGCAAAAGGATTCTGGTAAACGAACTGAATTTTACGCCGCAGCTGGCGGAGCGCCTCGCGGCTGAGATGCCCGGCATCGATACCGTCGATAGCGATATGGCCGCTATCGGCCTTTTCGAATCCCAGCAGGATCCGCGCAAGGGTCGTTTTGCCGGAGCCGGACTCGCCGACCAGCGCGTGGGTGCTGCCGCGCTTCACCTCGAAGCTCACGGCGTCCAGCGCCTGCAAATGCGCGCGGCCTAATGAAAAGCGCTTGCTGATGCCCTCCACGCGGATCGCCGGGGTCGCCAGCACGCGCCCGCTGGCCGGGGCAATGGTCAGCGTCGAACCCTGGAGATCGCTCAGCAGCTGGCGGGTATAGGTATGCTGCGGCGTACGTATGACGTCGCCGGTCGCGCCCTGTTCCTGAATCTCGCCGTGGCGAAAGACCAGCAGGCGGTCGGCGCGTTCCGCCGCCAGCGCCAGATCGTGGGTGACGAACAGTACCGCCGTGCCGGACTCCCGGCGCAGCGTATCCAGCAGATCGAGGATCCGTTTCTGTACCGTCACGTCGAGGGCGCTGGTGGGCTCATCGGCAATGATTAAGTCGGGTTTCAGGGCGATCGCGATAGCAATCAGCACCCGCTGCTTCATACCGCCTGAAAGCTGGTGGGGATATTGATCGATGCGCTGTTCCGGGTGGCTCAGCCCAACTTTGGCCAGCAGCGCCAGCACCTGCGCTTTACGCGCCGCGGCGCTGCTTTTTTGATGCAGACGCAGGATTTCCCCCACCTGCGCGCCGATGGTTTTCACCGGATTCAGGGAGTTGCCCGGATCCTGAGGCACCAGGCTAATCCGCGCGCCGCGCAGGCCGTCGAGGCGTTTAGCGGACCAGCCGCTGATATCTTCGCCATTAATCAAGATACGCCCGCTGTCCCGGCGCGCGTTATCCGCCAGCAGGCCAATAATCGCCTGCGCGGTGGTGGTTTTACCCGAGCCGGATTCACCAACAAACGCCAGCATTTCGCCGCGTTTGACCTGAAAACTCACGTCGTGCACGACCTCGCGCCATTCACGCTGCGAACGATAGCTGATGCGCAGGTGCTCTACGCTTAAGACATTCATCGGCATTCTCCGCTAAATTGACGGCTAATACGGTTGGCGGCGAGCACGACCGCAATCACCGCAATACCGGGTAGGGTGGTCAGCCACCAGGCGGTGGAGAGATAGTTGCGGCCTTCGGCGATCAGCAGACCCCACTCCGGGACCGGCGGCGGCGTGCCGTAGCCGAGAAAACTCAGGGTCGAGAGCGCCAGAATGGCCTGGCCGAACTGGAGGGTGGCAAAGGCCAGCACCGCGGTGAGCGAGTTGGGCAGAATATGCCGCCAGAAAACGGCGAAAAAGGTGCCGCCGCTGCCGTAGGCCGCTTCGACGAAGTCGCTCTGGCGTACGCGGACCACCTCCGCTCGCGCCAGGCGGGCAAAGCTGGCGACGGCGGCCGCGCCGACCGCGACGGCGGCGTTGAGCGTGCCGAAACCGAGCAGAATGATGACCGTCAGCGACAGCAATAAAGAGGGGATCGCCAGCAGCACGTCGACCAGGCGCATGATTGCCGACTCCACGCGTCCCGCCAGCGCGCCGGCCAGCGTGCCCAGCGCGGTACCGATAAACAGGCCGATCGCCACCGCCGCCAGCGCGGCGGAAAGCGAATGAACGGCGCCGAAGACGATGCGGCTCCACAGATCGCGGCCCAGCTGGTCGGTTCCCAGCCAGTGGCCGGCCTGCGGGGCCAGCCGCTGGGTGCCGGGGAACCCTTCCAGCGGGCTATAGGCGGTAAACAGCTGCGGAGCGATAGCCATCAGCGCGGCAACGATCATCACCGCCCAGGCCAGCAGCAGGCCGGGCTGAACGCGTCGCGTACGCCAGTTTGACGTGCGGCGGCGCGCGGCGGTTGCGTAATCCACCAGGCTCATACGGCACCTCCGATAACGGTTTTCAGGCGCGGATCGAACAGCGGCATCAGCAGGTCGACCAGCAGATTAATCAGCACGAAACCGAGGGCAGAGATCATCACCACCGCCTGCAGTACCGCAATATCCTGATTATTGACGGCCTGCTGCGTCAGCAGGCCCAGACCGCCGCGGCCAAACACGGTTTCGGTAATCAGCGCGCCGGCGATCAGTTCCCCCAGCAGCAGACCGGCGATATTGAGCACCGGCAGCAGGGCGTTGCCGGTAACGTGCCGCCAGAGGGCGCCGGTTTCGCTCAGGCCTTTGGCGCGGGCAACGGCGACAAACGGCTGCGCGGCGACCTGATCCAGACTGCGCATCAGGATTTGCGCCAGCGGAGCGGAAATCGGCACCGCGACGGCAATAATGGGCAAAATCAGCCCCTCAATTGGCCCGGGATTGATCACCGGGATCCAGCGCAGCTGAAAGGAGAAAATCTGAATCAGGGCGATGCCGAGCCAGAACGTCGGCAGCGAGATAAACAGCGCCGGCAGGGATTGCAGCGCGTTGCTGAGCCAGCGCAGGCCCGGCAGCCGTGAGGCGAAGGCGAGGGCGAAGGCCAGCGCCACCGCCAGAGCAAAGGCGGGCAGCGCCAGGCTTAATGTTTCCGGCAGGTTGCTGGCGATAAGCACGCTGACCGGCAGCCCGGCCTGCAGCGAATAGCCAAAATCGCCACGCAGCATGGCCATCAGCGTATGGAAGTACTGTCTCCACAGCGGGCTATCGGCCCCGTAGGCGAGGCGCATTTCGGCGATCTGCTCAGGGCTGAGCCCCAGATCCGGATTCTGAAACTTGATCAGTACTGCATCGCCGGGCAGCACCTGTAACAGGATGAAGGAGAGGGTAAACGCGGCCCATAGCACCAGTAAACCCTGACCGGACCGCCGCAGAAGATAGTGGCTCATCGCGGGCTCCTTAGTGCTTTTCCAGCCACGCGCCGTAGAACGACGGCCGGCCTACCGCTTCAAAACTGACGCCTTTCACCCACGGCGCGCCGGCAAAGACCTGCGGCTCTTCAAATATCGGGATCACGTAAGCGTTGTCCAGCAGGTAGCGCTGGGCGTCGCCGGTGAGCTGGAGGCGTTTTTGCGGCTCGACTTCGGCTGAGATCGCGGTCAGCAGCGCGTTGAGCTTATCGTCGCGGAAGCGTTGTACCTTGTCGCTGGAGCCGCCTTTTTGCAGCAGCGCGTCGCGGTTAGCGGGGAAGAACATGCTTTTCACCACGTCAGGGTCGGCGCGGCCCACTTCCGATACGGTAAGCGGCGTTTTCAACGGGTCGAGGCTGTCCAGCGTACGGCTGCCGGCATCGCCGGCTTTGACCGCCAGCGCAACGCCGACCTGGCGCCACTGCTGGGCGACAAGCTGGAGTACCTCTTTGTTTTGCGGCTGGGGCAGGGATTCATAGACGGTTAATGCCAGGCGCTGGCCATCTTTGACCCGTATACCGTCGGCGGCCGGTTTCCAGCCCGCCTCATCAAGCAGCTGTTTCGCTTTGGCCGGATCGAAAGCCAGCTTATCGCTAAGGTTAACGTATCCGGCCGCGGTGCTGGCGACGACGGAGGTCGCCTGCGGATAGTTGGCGGAGAACAGGGTTTCAACCACCTGTCTGGCGTCGGTGGCGTACAGCAGCGCCTGACGAACGCGCAGGTCGGCAACCAGCGGATTATCCGGGCGGAAGCTCAGGCTGTCGTTAACGCCGCGCGTCGGGGCGGCATAGATTTTAAAGCCCCGATCGGTTGCCTGCTTTTCATCATAGGCCTGTACCTGGCGGATAAAATCGGCCTGTCCCGCCAGCAGCGCGCCAATACGCACGCCATCCTCCGGGGTGACAATATAGGTTATGCCGTCGAGATTGGCTGGTCCCTGCTGGGCGAGGCTTTTTGGCCCCCATTGATAATCCTGACGTGCGACCAGAGCGAGTTCACGCCCCGGTTTTTCATCTTTAACCGTAAAAGGCCCGGAGCCAATAATATGGCGGGCGTCGCCCAGCTCTTCAAAATTTCGCGCCAGGGTGCTCAGGGAAACCAGCCCGGAGCCGATGGTCGCGGTGCCCTGCAGAAATCCCGGCGAGGGCTTTTTAAAGTAGAACTTAACCGTCAGCGGATCGATGACTTCGCTACGATCGTAGTTATTAATCACCTCGGACACCGGCAGGCGGTGCGCTTTATTGCCGAGACCGTAGGTATCAAAGTTTTTGGCAACTGCATTGGCGTCAAGCGGGGTGCCATCAGAAAAGGTGACGCCAGGGCGAATCTTAAAGGTATATTCGGTTTTATCCGCGTTGGCGCTCCAGCTTTCGGCAATCCACGGTTCGACTTGTAGGGTTTTTGGATTTTGCCAGGTCAGCTTATCGGTTATTTGATTGAGAATACCGCCGTTAGGATAAAAGCCTCCGGCCGGGGGATAAAGATTGGTATGCGGCTGCTGCTCCAGATAAATTAACGTGCCGCCTTTAACCGGCGCATCGGCGGCCCACGCGGAAAAGGCGCCGCTTAAAAAAAGTGCCGCCAGCGCGGGCAGGCGAAAACGGGTGTGCATGGTGAATTCCTTTGTTATCTCTTGTTTGGTCATCATCGGGCGCGCGTTTTAACAAAGGAAGTAAGGATTTACGCTAAGCATTTGCATAAAAAGCATTTATACCCGGTTCGATTTTTAGGGGCTGGTATTTACATACCTTTCAGCTGAAACTCATGCTGGATAATTTAATGACTGAGAGATAGTCAGCGTAATAAAGGGATAGCGACGATGCTGAAGTATTTACTGATGTTGGCGATGACGGTGCTGGCAGGCTGTACCAGCGCACCCAATTTGCCCTCTACCGATACCATTATTAAGGTTAAACCTATTGAGTCGGGCATCATTGCCAATTCAAACAAATACAGCTATCGATTCTTCCGTAAAGGGGTGCCGCAGGAGTACCAGCGTTATAGTACTTTCTACGAACGCTTCAATAAGGTCGCATCCGGCGTACGGGTGAATTTTGTCGTGAAGCAGCATGAGGTTGTTGCGGAATATCTGGTGGTGCTCGACAAGCGCAGGCTGGATGCCAGTCAGCAAAGTCTGTTAACCAGCCAGTATCACGCGACCGCGCTGGACAACGACCATCTTGGCGTACAGTTTAAAGCGACCGGTTTCTGGTCAACCGTTGATCCCAATGAACTGGATGACGCTTATCGGCTTGCCAGACCCGTCGTCGTGTCAATTAACGATAAAACGCAGACCATTAGCCCTCTGGGAGAGATCGCCCTGATTCCGCTGGTGCCGCTATTTCCGCTGGTGATGATGTACGGTTGCGCAACGGGGCCGTGCGTGTAAAGGGGAAATGAAACCTCTCCCGTAGCGGGAGAGGTCCGAAGATTAGCGGCGGAAATCAATGACCATACGGCCGCGAATCTGCCCCTGTTCCATCTCTTTAAAGATGGCGTTGATATCGCCCAGCGGGCGCAGGGTGACTTTCGGTACGACTTTCCCTTCCGCGGCGAACTGGAAGGCTTCGGTCAGATCCTGACGGGTGCCGACCAGCGAACCGACCACCTCAATTCCGTCGAGGACCAGACGCGGAATGTCCAGGCTCATCGCTTCCGGAGGCAGGCCTACCGCCACCACGCGTCCACCCGCGCGAACCGCATCCACCGCTGAGTTAAACGCCGCTTTGGCGACGGCGGTCACCACCGCGGCATGCGCGCCGCCGGTTTTCTCATGAATAATTTTGGCCGCGTCTTCGCTGCGGGAGTTGATGGTCAGGTCCGCGCCCATTTCCGCGGCCAGCTTCAGCTGTTCATCATTAACGTCAAGGGCGATGACTTTGGCGTTAAATACGTTTTTGGCATACTGCAGCGCCAGATTGCCGAGGCCGCCGAGACCATAAATGGCAATCCACTGGCCGGGTTTGATATGTGAAACTTTGACCGCTTTATAGGTGGTGACGCCCGCGCAGGTGATGCTGCTGGCCGCCGCAGAATCGAGCCCGTCCGGCACTTTGACCGCATAATCGGCCACGACGATACACTCTTCCGCCATACCGCCATCCACGGTGTAGCCGGCATTTTTTACCGAGCGACACAGCGTTTCGTTGCCGCTGTTACAATATTCACAATGCCCGCAGCCTTCGAAGAACCACGCCACGCTGGCGCGATCGCCCGGCTTCAGAGAATGCACGCCGGGGCCGACCTGCTGCACAACGCCCACGCCTTCATGGCCCAGAATGACCCCGGTTTTATCGCCAAAGTCGCCGTTCTTAACGTGCAGGTCGGTGTGACATACGCCGCAGCAATCCATTTTTAAAAGGGCTTCGCCATGTTGCAGGGGACGAAGCGTTTTTTCCGTAACATTGACCTGATGATCTTGCGTGACGACAGCAGCTTTCATTCTGTTCTCCTTATTGAACATAAGCCTGTTAACACAATTTTGTTTTTTAAGCATGCTAAGGTTTAGCTTAAATCTTCATTAAATCAAGGGAATAATAGATATTCCTTGCCGGGGTGAGGTCGGCGCGCCGAATTTTTAATCAGATTTATTAATGAAATTCACGTCACATTACTGTCATCGTTACGTCATACACGCTTCATTTGCGGCCTCTATCGTTCTGTTTTTCAATTTCTTATAACGATAGAGCGACACGACAATGCATCTGGTAAAAACACTCCTTGCCGCAGGCCTTCTGCTTTCCGCTACCGCTCAGGCGCAGAACGTACTGGATTTCCCGCAGCCGAAAAACAATCCTGAAGAGTTTTATGCCGTGACCGAAATTCCCGCGGGCGGCATTATTAAATATGAAACCGACGCCAAAACCGGCTTTCTGATCGCCGATCGTTTCCAGTCAATGCCGGTGGCCTATCCGGCTAACTACGGTTCGCTGACGCAATCCCTGGCCGGGGATGGCGATCCGCTGGACGTGGTGTTTTACACCCGCGCGCCGATGGCGCCGGGAACGCTGATTAAGCTGCGCGCGATTGGCGTGCTCAAGATGATTGATGGCGGCGAGAAGGACGACAAAATCATTGCCGTTCCGGCAAGCAAAATCGACCCAACCTACGATGACATCAACACCATCGGCGATCTGCCGAAAATTGAGCAGGAGCGTTTGCAGGCTTTCTTCCGCGTTTACAAACAGCTGCCGGAAGGGCGTAAAAAAGTGGAGCTGAACGGCTTTAACGATGCCGCCGCCGCGAAGCAGGAAATTAAAGCGGCATGGGATGCCTGGAAAGAGAAAAATCCGCAATAAGCGGAAAAACAGGCATCGCCCGGTGCCTGCCGCTTTTTCTTCTCCTTATTTTCCGCAGAGTGAGGCAATACGGGGGACTACGCCGGAACCGCCGAAATTTCCGTTACCCTGCTTCCTTTTCTTCAGCCCCAGCGTGGCGACGATGCGCTCGAAATTGCTTTTTTCACGGGTAATAAGTCCAAGTCAATCTCACTGCTGACGTTGTCTCATATCACTGGTACGATATAAATCTCTTTCACGGCCCTTATACGTACATATTTATGACAGAAATACGCATTGGCTATGCCCGATGTTCAACTGACCGCCAGGATCTGGCTGCACAGCAGGAAGCCCTCGTCGGTCTGGGCGTTTCCCCGGACCGGATTTATACCGATAAGGGACTGACCGGTTCAAATCGCCAGCGTCCCGGTCTGGCTCAGGCTCTGGCGGCAGTTCGCCAGGGAGACACGCTGGTCGTACCGAAACTGGACAGGCTAGCCCGTTCAGTTCCGGATGCAGGAGATATTGCTGATGCACTTCAGGCCCGTGGCGTGAAGCTGGCGCTGGGCAATAGCCTCTACGACCCTGCAGATCCGATGGGTAAGATGTTCTTTAATGTGCTGGCGACGTTTGCCGAGTTTGAAGGCGACCTGATACGTCTTCGCATGCGTGAAGGGATGGCTATCGCCCGGGCTAAAGGAAAACTGCGGGGGAAGCAGCCGAAGCTGTCAGATAAACAGCAGAAAGAGCTTTGCAGGATGCACGGAAGCGGCGAGTACTCTATCAGCGATCTGGTTGAATTATTCTCCGTCTCCCGCCCCACGGTCTATCGGACGCTTTCCCGTGGGAAATAATGGTTAACCGGATTTAATGAAATAAGCAAGGAGCGGCTATGTACTACAGAAATGAAGTTATAAGTTATTTGCAGGCTAATAAAATTCTTGCGTTAAAACTCGACCATGCATTAAAGGGTGTAGGAAAAGACGTATCAAATCAGATTGAAAGGATCGGTGCAGGCGCAACGCGTGTGCTGTATTATACATCCTGCTTTACTGATTAATATCAGGATGTATGCCAGAAACAAAAGTCCGAAGATATCCGATTTACTAAAGGTCTTTATCATATTATAAGGCATGGAGATGTTGTGTATGAAATGCTTAGAATTTACTTTGAAGAAGTATTCCGATTCAAAACGTCCGATCAACTAGAGCACATCAAACAACTGTTAATGGCCGTAAATATTCATATTGCCGCAAGTTCACTCACAAATACAGGATTTGCTTTAGCAACAGCATCATTTGTCGCTGCAGGCATGAATTTAAGTCTTGAGTTCAGTGCTCTGGCAGGGCGAAGAGCGGGAGGTGTTGTTGGGGTTGTTGGCTTATATGGCGTTGTGCAGAAAGCAGCAGATAGCGCGCATCGTCTTCATATTACTTGTCCAGCGTACTACTCGGCACTATATGCACAAGAGCTGGAAATGATGTACTTTCTGATAGAGCCATTGTTTGAACGAGCTGAGGCGTTTAAAGCACAATGGGTATCGGATGGTGAGATTGCAGACATCATCACCAGGATGATTCGATAATCATGATGAGTCTTATTAAAAGGTTTTTCAGACGGATATTCAGGTCATTGATATCGATGTACGGTCCTGCCTTATTGACACTTTTATTTGCAATTGTCCTTTTTCAAATTTTCCCTGACGGACCAATATGGCCTGTTCCCATATTCTGCATTTTTGTGATCGTTGTTTTTTATCGATACGTGAAATGGTAATCATCAAAACATCAAAATTTAGCATTATTTTAAATTTATTTATAAGGAAATGCTATGTCTACACCCGCACATTTATGGCTCGAAGATGAAAATGGTTCGCCGATTGTTGGCAGTTGCCTAATGCCACTTCGCCTGGGTTCAATCGAATTAAAATCATTCTCTCACGGTGTCACTATTCCGGTTGACCCGAGCTGGGGAAAACTTACAGGTACACGCGTTCACCGCCCTATAACGATAGTGAAAGAATTTGATCAGACAACACCGCTTCTGTACCGTGCGGTCTGTGAAGGCCGGACCATGAAAAAGGCTACAATTAAGATGTACCGTATTCTGGATTCGGGCATCGAGGCCGAGTATTTCAATATCATTCTTGAAAACGTCAAGTTCACAACGGTCGCACCATTCCTGTCTCCTAACGGTATGAGTAGTACTCATCTTGAAACGCTTGAATTGCGTTATGAAGCAATTACCTGGAAGTATACGGAGGGTAATATTGTCTATCGTGATTCATGGAACGATCGTTGTTGTGCCTGATGACAAGGGGTACCAAGGGAGGCCATTGTCTCCCTTGGCTCTGGCGAGGAGCTAAAATGAGTGACTTAACCGCGAGGATTGATATCGTTACCGGCTATCGTCCGGGAATGATTGGCCGCATTACGCAGATGCACGGCGAGTACTATGCGAAGCATTATGAATTTGGTCACTTTTTCGAGAGCAAAGTGGCCAGCGGGCTGGCGGAGTTTTCCGCTCGTCTTGAGAAACCGGAAAACCGGGTTTGGCTTGCCGTTCAGGGTGAGCAGATTGTCGGATCGGTGGCGATTGACGGCGAGGATCTTGGTAATAATGAAGCGCATCTGCGCTGGTTTATCCTCGACGATAGCTGCCGGGGAAGCGGTGTTGGCCGACGTCTGCTGAATGAAGCGATGGCCTTTTGCGATAGCCAGAACTTCGCCGCGGTGCGGCTGTGGACCTTCAGCGGGCTGAACGCCGCCCGCAGGCTATATGAATCCTTCGGCTTTACGCTTGATAAAGCGTGGCAGGGGGACCAGTGGGGGCGGATGATGACCGAGCAGCAGTTTAGTCGGGTTAAACCGGCTGCGCCTGCCGGCGTGGAATAATCTCCCGGCGCGGATCGCCGCGCCGGGAAAACTCTTTTAGCTTAATTTCGTATTGATCGTCGCCATCTCCTTACGCCACTGCGCCTGCAGCTGCGGTTTTTGATGTTTTGGTTTGCGCGCCAGATCGTCGGCCAGCAGCTGCTCAAGCGTGACTAACCGCTCCAGCAGCGCATCCTGGTCCTCCTCCGGTTCGCTACTGTTCACCGTCGCGGCCTGCGTCACCGGACGACGAACGGCGGTGCGCAAAATCTCATACACTTCTTCGCTGCTGTGCCATTCGCTCAGCCCGCGCTCATCGATAAGCCAGAAGCGATTGCAGCTGCGGTTAATGAGCTCGCGATCGTGGCTCACCAGCAGCAGGCCGCCGGGATAGTCGCGCAGCGTAGCCGCCAGCGCCGTTTTGCCATCCATATCTAAATGGTTGGTAGGCTCATCCAGCAGCAGCAGGCTATAGCGCGCCAGTGAGAGGCCGACGAACAGCAGGCGCGAACGCTCGCCGCCGCTTAAGGTGGCGACCTTCTGCCCGTGACGCGGCCAGCTGAATCCGGCGGAAATCAGCGCCCGCCTGCGCGCATCCGGGCCTGGTTCAAAGGGTTCCAGTGCGTCGAGAAGGGTATCGTCATCTGCCAGCTGATGCAGGGTCTGGTCGTAATAACCCGGCTTTAGCCGCGGATGCAGGCGCAAACCGCTCTCCGTCGTTTCCTGCTGCATTTGCCGCCACAGCAGACGCAGCAGCGAAGACTTGCCGCCGCCGTTACGGCCCATCACCGCCACCCGATCGCCGCTTTTCAGGCGAGCCAGGGCTGCGGTAAACAGGGCCGGCAGACCGGGCGCGGGGGGAACGGGGAGCTGTTCCATCTCCAGCAGTCGGTCAGCCCGCAGCATGTCGCCGTGGAGCGCCAGCCGCCAGGGGGTGCCCATGGTCAGCTCGGTTTGGCTCTCCTTCAGGCGTTGAACCTGCTTCTCCATCTGCTTGGCTTTGCGGGAGAGATCTTCGTTGTCATAGGTCCGGCCCCAGATAGCCAGCCGTTTAGCGCTGGCGGCGACCCGGTCGATCTCTTTTTGCTCGGCTTTATGGCGCTGCGCATCGCTGGCGTCCTGCTCTTCCAGCGCCCGGCGTGCGGCGCTGCAGGGCAGGGAGAAGGCGTGCAGCGTTCTGTCGCGCAGGATCCAACTGGCATTAGTTACAGCATCCAATAAGATATTATCATGCGACACCAGAACGAAGCTCCCCTGCCAGGTTTGCAGGAAGCTTTCCAGCCACAGGAGGGTCGGCAGGTCGAGGTGGTTTCCTGGCTCGTCCAGCAGCAGGAGGTTCGGCTGTTGAATCAACGCCCTGGCAAGCAGTAGCCGGGTATGCTGACCGCCGCTCAAAGTTGACGCCCGCTGCGCGGCCTCATCTGGCGTAAAGCCCATCTCTGCCAATAGCCTCTCCGCTTGCCAGCGTTGACTCTCACGCTCAGGAGCGGGAAGTTTCTCCAGTACAACCTGCAGCAGGGGCTGCGCTAACAGCGTATCGGGTAGATGCTGTTCCACACGCGCCATCAGACAGTGACTGGCCAGCGCCACGCTGCCCGAACTGGGCACGATCGTGCCGTCCAGCACCTGTAGCAGGGTACTTTTTCCGCAGCCGTTATAGCCAATCAGGCCAATACGGTCGCCTTTTTTCAGGGTAAAGGAGAGGTTTGTGAACAGCGGGCCAAACGCCGTATCAACATGAAGAGATTGTGCAGTTAGTAATGTGCTCATTGTGAACTTACTCAAGAGTTACAGGCATGTGAATGCCTCGTCAAACATCGCTGACGATAACCCGGTAAGCCCGAGGGAAGGGAGTTAGTCTATGGTTTCTTCGCTCAAGCTGAAGTTATCGCAGCACGATACCGATAACGCTTGAGCAGGTGCGATCGCCAAATGCACGTGAAAAAAACATTTCACAGTACGACATGGGATCCTCCTTTTTTATTCAGTGAGTTGATGGGTGCTGGCAGTTTAGAGGGAGAAAGTGGTTTTGACCAGATGAGAAGAAAAAAAGGCCTGCAAAGCAGGCCCCCTGTATGACTCATCTACCGGTTAAATCGACGTGCGGCGGTAGTTCCGGTACTCCGGCTGCCAGAAGTTATCGGCGATCGCCTGCAGCAGTGCTTCAGCTGAGGTTTTCACCGCCACGCCTTGTTCCTGCGCCACTTTGCCGACCGCGAAGGCAATCGCCCGCGAGACGGTCTGGATATCCTTCAGCTCCGGCAGAACCGGGCCTTCACCGTTATTTACCAGCGGCGAGTGTTTCGCCAGGGTTTCGCTGGCGGCCATCAGCATCTCATCGGTCACGCGCGATGCGCCCGAAGCGATAACGCCGAGGCCAATTCCCGGGAAGATATAGGAGTTATTGCACTGGGCGATAACGTACTGTTTGCCTTTGAGGGTGACCGGGGCGAACGGGCTGCCGGTGGCGACCAGCGCCGCGCCGTCGGTCCAGCTGAGGATATTCTGCGGCGTGGCTTCCACCCGGGAGGTCGGGTTGGAGAGCGGCATCACGATTGGCCGCGGGCAGTGCTTGTGCATCTCGCGGATAATCTCTTCGGTGAACAGACCCGGCTGGCCGGAAACGCCGATCAGGATATCCGGTTTGACGTTGCGCACCACGTCGAGCAGCGACAGCACATCATTCGTGGTGTCCCACGCTTGCAGATGCTCACGCTTTTGCACCAGTTTGCTCTGGAACGGCAGCAGATTCGGCATGGCGTCGGTCAGCAGACCGAAACGGTCAACCATAAACACGCGTTTACGGGCTTCCTCTTCGCTTAACCCTTCGCGCTGGATCTGGGCGACGATCTGCTCGGCGATACCGCAGCCCGCGGAGCCGGCGCCGAGGAAGACAATTTTCTGCTCGCTCAGCTGGCTGCCCGCGCCGCGGCTGGCGGCGATCAGCGTACCGACGGTGACCGAAGCGGTGCCCTGGATATCATCGTTAAAGGAGCACACTTCGTGGCGATAGCGGTTGAGCAGGGGCATGGCGTTTTTCTGCGCGAAGTCTTCGAACTGCAGCAGTACGTCCGGCCAGCGGGCTTTAATCGCCTGGATAACGTCGTCGACAAACTGATAGTACTCTTCGTCGGTAATACGCGGGTGACGCCAGCCCATATACAGCGGATCGTCCAGCAGCTGCTGGTTGTTGGTACCGACGTCCAGTACTACCGGCAGCGTATAGGCCGGGCTGATACCGCCACAGGTGGTATACAGCGACAGTTTGCCG
Source organism: Klebsiella sp. OBRC7 (assembly GCF_000293135.1). NCBI lineage: Bacteria > Pseudomonadati > Pseudomonadota > Gammaproteobacteria > Enterobacterales > Enterobacteriaceae > Klebsiella > Klebsiella sp. OBRC7. The sequence goes on from NZ_ALNJ01000027.1 coordinate 74,605, forward strand.
ATAGGAATGCCCATCCCGCCGATACCCTGGTCACCGAGGCCGAGAATACGTTCGCCGTCGGTCATCACGATAACCTTAACGTTGTGGTTCGGTACGTTTTGCAGAATATCGTCGAGGTTATTGCGGTTCTGATAAGAGATAAACACGCCGCGGGCGCGACGATAGATCTCAGAGAAGCGTTCACAGGCGGCGCCGACGGTCGGGGTGTAGATAACCGGCATCATTTCGTCGAGGTGGTTGCCGACCAGGCGGTAGAACAGCGTTTCGTTGGTATCCTGGATATTGCGCAGGTAGATGTGCTTGTCGATCTCGGTTTTAAATCCCTGGTACTGGATCCACGCGCGTTCGGCCTGTTCTTCGATGGTTTCGACCACTTCCGGCAGCAGGCCCAGCAGGTTGAAGCTGCTGCGCTCTTCCATGCTGAAGGCGCTGCCTTTGTTGAGCAGCGGAAATTCAAGCAGCACGGGGCCGGCGTAAGGGATGTATAAAGAGCGGTTTTTCTTATGAGTGAATTGCATCGCACTAACTCCTTGATAATCGCTTCAGCCCGGGCGCGGCGACAGGCGGGGGCTGGCAGGGAATGGCAGCGTGCAGAGTATAAGGCAGATGGCATCAAAGGAGGGTAAACAAGAGGACGATAGCGTTAAAAAAACACCATCCTGTAGAAAGGACGGTGTTTTTATCATCATTCAGCTGAAAAATTAGCCACCACGGCGCTTGCGGCCGGTGGCGCGAACATGGTTAACCGTGGTTTCCGCATCGCCTTCCAGCAGCACTTTTTTCTGCTGAGAAAGCTTGTAGTTCAGACCGAGAAGATGACGTGCCTGTTGGTTCGATTTCATTCTTACTCCTTTATCCTGTTTCGGTTTCAAGGACAAGCCCGACGGGTGTCGGACGAAATTTAACCCTTAAGTACGCCGCGCATTTTAGCGCGGCGATAATCATCGTGGCCCATTTTGCCGTGATTAGCAACGTTGAGTCGGCAGTTTAAGAACAGTCTTTTTAGCGGACCCCGGTTCGTCGGCCGGACAGGAGATCACCCGCCATCCGTCAGAAAGATTCGCACCTTAGCCAGTCTTACCACTTCATTTCGCCGGTATTCACTTTGGCGCTCAGATCCAGCGAACTCACTTCCGCGAGTCCCGGCCAGCGCTGTTTCATCGCCTTGATAACGCCGACGGAATCTTTGTGCGCGTTGAGCGCCTGCTCGAACTGGGTCAGATAATCGCGGGTAAAGGTAATCGCGCGGTCGCCTGCGGGCGGCGTCCCCAGGTAATGGCCGGGGATCACCTGCTGCGGATGCAGCGCGGCCATCTCGTCGAGCGTACTCATCCACTGCTGGCGGCTCGCCACGCTCTGGGTATCCGCGGTCCAGACGTGCATCCCCCACGCCACGCCGGTCCCGCCAAGAATGGCTTTATTCGCCGGGATCCAGACATAGGCGGCATAATTTTGCGGCTGGCGGATCTCAACCTTTTCGCCGTCGATGGTGAAGGTGTTTGCCGTCAGCGCTTGCGGGACGTAAACCTGCTTCGGCGCGCCGTCCTTCATCTGCGGGCCCCAGTAGGCCAGTTTGGCCGCTTTGGTGGCGTTAATGTGTTTAACCACTTCCGCGGTCGCCACCACGTTGACATCCGGGAAAGCCTTCACCAGCGGCTCGAGGCCGAAATAGAAGTCCGGATCGCCGGAGGTAATCACGATGCGGGTCAGTTTTTTACCGCTTTTCTTAATCATTTCAACAAGCTTCTCGCCATCTTTGACGCTGAATTGAGCGTCAAACAGCACCGCTTCATGCGGGCCGGAGGCGAGGGTGGAGTTAACCGCGAAAATGCCGTTCTCCTGCGGGTTGTAGGTTTGCAGCGTCAGGGGCGCGGCCAGAACGGACGTGCTGAACAGCGTGGTCGCGATAGCAAGGGCAGATAATTTCATATTCGTTTTCTCTTGGTCAGGTGAATGAGCGCTATTGTACGGATTTCCTGATTTGCGAAAATTCCTGAAAAAAGAGATGCTGAGTTTCATAAAACGTGCAGATGGAAATCAGTTATGGATCGGGTTATTGCCGCGCAGGTGTATATGCGCATTTGTGAACTGGGTAGCTTAAGCGCCGCCGCCCGCGCGCTGGGGATGTCGCGTCCGATGGTCAGCCGCTATCTGGAACAGATGGAGCAGTGGGCGGGAACCCGGCTGGTCCATCGCTCAACCCGCAAACTGACGCTCACGGCTGCGGGGGAGAAGGTGCTGCAAAAAACGCGCACCCTGACGCAGCTGTCGGATGAGATCGCCGGGCAAAGCGAGCGTGCGATCCCCAGCGGGACGCTGCGCGTCGCCTGCGCTCACTTTACGGCGATGCAGCTGATTTCGCCGCTGTTACCCGATTTTCTCGCCCGCTATCCGCAGCTGCGCCTTGAGCTGGATATCAATAATCATCCGGTGAGCCTGATCGGCGAGCGTATCGACGTGGCGATTCGGATCACCGACAATCCGGAGCCCGGGGCTATCGCCCGCCGCCTTGGCGTGTGTCGTTCGGTGCTGTGCGCGTCGCCGCGCTGGCTTCAGCAGAACGGTCCACTGCAAACGCCGGAAGATCTCACTCGTCACAACTGTCTGCATTACAGCCATTTTGCCAGCCAGACCTGGCAGTTTAGCGACGCCAGCGGCGACAGCGTGGCGGTGGCGGTTTCCGGCAACCTTAGCGCCGGGATCTCCTCGCTGCTGATGGAGGCGGCGGTCGCCGGCTGCGGCATCGCGATGCTGCCGGAGCTGGAGGCGCAGCGGGCGCTCAACAGCGGGGCGCTGAAACAGGTTTTACCGGCCTGGCGGCCAAAAGCGCTAAGCGTATATGGTATTTACCTTTCACGGGACTATCAGCCAAGCGCGCTGCCGCTGTTTCTCGGTGAGATTCAGCAGAAACTGGCGCAAACTCACGATATAAAAGGAACCCTTTAATGATAGTGCTTCGCCCAATGCGCGATACGGAGTACCCCGCGTATCTCGACTACTTTATCCCCGACTACGCGGCGGAAATCTCCGCCAATTACGCGCTCTCGCCGGCGGCCGCGTTAGCCCAGGCGCAGCGCGAAATCGCCGCGGATCTTCCCGACGGCGTGAATACTCGCGGCCAGGTTTTATGCTGCTTATTCGATGACAGTGACGGCGCAGAAAAGCGGGTCGGCTATCTCTGGTACAAGCCTGACGAAGAATTGCGCTCCGCCTTTATCTGCGATTTTTATATTTATCCGGCGTTTCAGGGACAGGGCCTGGGTAGACAAGCGATGGCGGCTTTTGAGCATGCGCTGAAAAGCCAGGGGATCGGCCAAATTAAACTGCGCGTCGCCGGGGATAATCAGCGCGCGCGCCATCTCTACAACGCCGCGGGTTTCCGCGTTACCGGCGTTAATATGAGTAAAAATATCCCGACGGATTGATCTGAAAAACGCCGCGCGCCGCCCAAATGCCCTGGAGGGTTCTATACTTAACCCTTTCATATCAAAAAAGGAGCGATATTATGGCAATCCATAAGAAAGGTCAGGCGCACTGGGAAGGGGATCTGAAAAGCGGAAAAGGAACCGTCTCGACCGAGAGCGGCGCGCTGAACCAGCAGCCTTACGGTTTTAATACCCGTTTCGAAGGCGTCAAGGGCACCAACCCGGAAGAGCTTATCGGGGCCGCCCATGCCGCCTGTTTCTCCATGGCGCTCTCGCTAATGCTGAGCGAAGAGGGCTACACCGCCACCTCCATTGATACCGTGGCGGTGGTGACGCTGGATAAATCCGGCGGCGGCTTTGCCATCACCCAAATCGCGCTGCAGAGTAAAATTGTGCTGCCAGGCATCGAGGCCGATGCGTTTGACGGCATCATTCAAAAAGCCAAAGCCGGTTGCCCGGTGTCGCAGGTGCTGAACGCGGAGATAAGCCTCGACTACCAGCTCAATCCATAAGCTCACTGGCGCCCGCTATCGGCGGGCGCTCCTGCCCTGAAAGCCATCGTTGGTAAATGCCCCCGGCGTTAATAAATGCTATCTTTCTCGCTCACGGATCAGAGCAGGTGGGTAATGACCAGCATACGCGGAATGATTGAAGCTCAGGTTCTGGGCTTAACCGGCATGGCGCTAAAAGAGATCGATTTTGAACACCCCAAAGGCGAGCCGGGGCTATTTGGTCCGCAGTCGGCCATCTGGCAGGTTCATGGCGATTTTACCTCCATGCTCTGCGGCGGCGTCAGCGCGCTGCTGTTACAGATGCTGCATCCTCTGGCGCTGGCGGGCGTCTGGGATCACTCAAACTTCCGCGAAGATATCTTTGGCCGCCTGCGCCGTACCAGCCAGTTTATTTCCGCCACCACCTTTGGTACCACCGCCGACGCCGAACGGCTGATTGCAAAAGTGCAGGGGATCCACCTGCGGGTGAGCGGCAAGGATAAAGACGGCACGCCCTATCAGGCCAGCAACCCGGCGCTGCTTACCTGGGTTCATGTCGCCGAATGCAGCAGCTTTATGGCCTCGCATCTGCGCTACAAGCGGACCGTGGTCAGCGCCGCCCGCCAGGAGCAGTATTATCAGGAGGCCGCCGAAATTGCCCGCCGCCTTGGCGCTCGGGATATCCCGTTAACGCCGCGGCAGGTTGCCGACTACCTGCAGGATATGCGCCCAACGCTGCGCTGCGATGAGCGAACGCAGGAGGTTGCCGACGTCCTGCTATCGACCCGCCTGCCGGGGCGTCTTAGTCAGCCCGTCGGGCGAATGATGATGCACGCCGGGGTTGACCTGCTGCCGCCGTGGGCGCAGGCGATGCTCAATTTGCCGATGAGCGCGCTGCAGCGGCACAGCGCACGAATTGCGGTACACGGCGTCGCCCGCGTACTGCGCGCGTCGGTGCGTAACGGCGCGTATCATTGCGCAATGCGCCGGATGACTCAGTTTTAATTATTCAGGCTGCGTTTTTACGCCCTAAAATATAGCCATGGCTATTATTGTCATGGCTATATTTTTTAAAAACAAACTATTCTCATTTATATATTTGACAGCAATAAAAATAAGTAAATATTCTCTTAACGGCGGCGGATTATTCAGGAAAAATTAAGCCAAATCGCGTACGTTATTTCTTTTTTTTGCGGGGAAGTCATCATGGCGAATATGACTGACGATGGTCAGCGCGCCCAGGTTGCGCGTAAAACGACGCTGGTTAGCGTGGTGGTCAATCTTTTTTTATCCAGCGCCCAGGTTCTGGCGGGCGTTTTTTCCGGTTCGCAGGGATTAATTGCCGATGGTATTCATTCTCTTTCCGATTTAGTCGCTGATTTCGTCGTGCTGTTGGCCAATAAAAAAAGCGGCAAACCGTCGGATAGCGATCATCACTACGGACACCGGCGCTATGAAAACGGCGCTTCACTGGTGATTGGCGCGCTGCTGTTACTGGTTGGCGCGGGTATGCTGTGGTCCGCCTGCGGCAAACTGCTGCATCCGGCGTCTATCCCGAGCGTGCATATTACCGCTCTGTGGGTGGCGCTCGCCGCGCTGACCGCCAAAGAGATGTTATTCCGCTATATGCTCAGGGCGGCTAAACAAATTCAGTCGTCCATGCTGATTGCCAACGCCTGGCACGCCCGCTCGGATGCCTCGTCGTCGGTGGTGGTCGCGGTCGGCATCATCGGTAACCTGGCCGGCTTCGCCTGGCTCGATCCGGTGGCCGCGCTGGCGGTCGGCGCGCTGGTCACCCGCATGGGCTATACCTTTTCGTATGACGCCCTCCATGACTTGATGGATCGGTCAGTGGATAGCGACAGCGAGCAGCAGATAATCACCACTATTCTGGCAACGCCCGGCGTCGTGGCGCTGCATGACCTTAAAACCCGACGCGCCGGCGATGGGATCCTGGTCGATGTACATATCGAGGTGCCGGGAGATTTATCGGTGGCGGAAGGGCACGAAATTGCGCTGTTGGCCCGCGCGCGGGTGCTAAACAGCCAAAACGTGCTGCATATGATGATTCATATTGACCCTTGCCGCGCGGATAGCGACGCGATTGTCGCTTAGGTTATTCCCCTGAACGCTTGAGGGCTATGTCAGCCTGCGGATAATATTGCCTGTGAAATAAAAAAGGACCATAATCCAGCGGCTATTCTTTCATCGCTGATAAATAGCCGGCTGACGCCGTGTCGTGTTTTTAAACAATATAAAAAGGCAATCGGATAATAGAAAGTATCTATTTCTATTATTCGTTCGAAACTTCAGGAAGTAAAACAATGATTATCCGGCCAGAACAACACTGGTTCCTTCGCTTGTTTGACTGGCACGGCTCCGTGCTGTCAAAAATCGTCTTTCGCCTGCTGCTTAACCTGATGATGTCGATTATCGCGATCATCAGCTATCAATGGTACGAGCAGCTGGGTATCCATCTTACCGTCGCGCCGTTTAGCCTGCTGGGGATCGCCATTGCCATTTTTCTTGGCTTTCGCAATAGCGCCGGATACAACCGCTTTGTTGAAGCGCGTAATCTGTGGGGAACGGTGCTGATTGCCCAGAGAACGCTGGTGCGCCAGCTGAAGAATATCCTGCCGACCGAAAGCGCAGCCCATCAACGCCTGGTGAGCTACCTGGTGGCGTTTAGCTGGAGCCTGAAGCATCAGCTGCGTAAGACGGATCCGAGCGCCGATTTAGCGCGTCTGCTGCCGGCGCAAAGCGTGGCGGAAATCCTCGCCAGCTCGATGCCAACCAACCGCATTCTGCTGCTGGCAGGCGATGAGCTTGGGCGCCTGCGCGCAGAAGGGAAGATCGGCGATGTCACCTTCAGCCTGATGGACAATAAGCTTGATGAGCTGGGGCACGCGCTGGGCGGCTGTGAGCGCCTCGCCAGCACCCCGGTGCCCTTTGCCTACACGCTCATTTTGCAGCGCACCGTGTATCTGTTCTGTACGCTGCTGCCGTTTGCGCTGGTCGGCGATCTTCACTATATGACGCCGTTCGTGTCGGTGTTTATCTCCTACACCTTCCTGTCGTGGGATTCGCTGGCGGAAGAGCTGGAGGATCCGTTTGGTACCGCAGCCAACGATTTGCCGCTGAACGCGATGTGTAACACCATTGAGCGCAACCTGCTGGATATGACCGGCCAGCATCCCTTACCGGAGAAGCTGGCGCCGGACCGCCACTACAATCTGACCTGATTTTTGTATGTTTATTATTCGTTAAATAAGTTAAATCTAACGCGTGATAGATAACATTGATTATACAGCCACCGCCCTGATTGTTATGCTTTCGTTAACAAAATGCCTGCTATTTTGACGGATAGCGGCTGATAAGACATCAGGCGGCTTTTCACCTGCCATACGCCGCCGAAAGCGCATCAGGAGTGAACATGAGTAACAGAAGACGCGTCGTTCCCGGCGTCCATCCCTATGATGGTCCGGCGGGCGGCTGGGGCGCCTTAAAAGCCACCGCTATCGCCGTTCGTACGCAAATGGATGCGCTCGATGCCCCCGCCACGCTGCTGCGGACCAATCAGCCGGATGGCTTTGATTGTCCCGGTTGCGCCTGGCCCGACAAAGAACATAAATCGACGTTTCAGTTCTGCGAAAACGGCGCCAAAGCGGTGACCTGGGAAGCCACCAGTAAACGGGTCACGGCTGAGTTTCTCGCGGCTAACACCGTGACGTCGCTGCTGGCGCGCAGCGATTTTGAGCTGGAAGGCTACGGGCGCTTAACCCAGCCCCTGGCGTACGATAAAGCCAGCGATACCCTGCGTCCGGTGTCATGGGAAGCGGCGTTTACCCGCATCGGCGCCATTCTCCGTACGCTGCAGCCTAATGAAGTCGAGTTTTATACCTCCGGGCGCGCCTCTAACGAAGTGGCCTTCCTGTTCCAGCTGTTTGCCCGCGAATACGGCACCAACAACTTTCCGGACTGCTCCAATATGTGCCACGAGTCGACCAGCGTTGGCCTGCCGCAGTCCATCGGCATCGGTAAAGGGACGGTCTCCCTCGATGACTTTGATAAGACCGAGCTGGTTATCTCTATCGGCCACAATCCCGGAACCAACCATCCGCGCATGATGGGCACGCTGCACGAACTGGCTCGCCGGGGGGTGCCGATAATCGTCTTCAACCCGCTCAAAGAGCGGGCGCTGGAGCGTTTCGCCGATCCGCAGAACGTCATTGAAATGGCGACCTACAGCTCAACCAACATCGCGTCGACCTATTTCCAGGTTAAAGCGGGCGGCGACGCGGCGGCGCTTAAGGGTATCGCGAAGGCGCTGCTCCGGCTGGAAGCAGAGCAGGGCGAGGTGCTGGATCGGGCCTTTATCGATGAGCATACCCTGGGCTTTGCCGACTTTGCGCGAGATGTCGACGCGACCCCGTGGCCGGATATCGAACGCGAGTCGGGCCTGACGCGCGGCGATCTTGAACGGGTGGCGGCGGTTTACGCTAAATCTAACGCCACGATTATCACCTACGGCATGGGCATCACCCAGCACAATAAGGGCACCTCTAATGTACGCCTGATAGCCGACCTGCTGCTGATGCGCGGGAATATCGGCAAGCCGGGAGCCGGGATCTGCCCGCTGCGCGGACACTCCAACGTACAGGGCAACCGTACCGTCGGCATCACGGAAAAACCGAGCCCCCAGTTTCTCGCCAACCTGCAGCGGGTGTTTGGTTTTACGCCGCCGCAGGAGCATGGTCACGATGCGGTAAAAGCGCTACAGGCGATGATCGACGGCGAATCGAAAGCGCTGCTCTGCCTTGGCGGGAACTTCGCGGTGGCTATGCCGGATAGCGAACGGGCTTTTCCGGCGATGCGGGGGCTGGATCTGAGCGTGCATATTGGCACCAAGCTGAATCGCTCGCATCTTCTGGTGGCCAATGAGACCTTTATCCTGCCGTGCCTTGGCCGAACCGAACTCGATATTCAGGAGACGGGACGCCAGTCAATCACCGTGGAAGATTCGATGTCGATGGTGCACGCGTCGTCGGGCAAGCTGAAACCCGGTTCGCCAGAGCTGCGATCGGAGCCGGCGATTGTCGCGGCGATGGCCAGGGCGACGCTGCCGGAAAGCAAAATCGACTGGCAGTGGCTGGTCGCCGACTACGATCGTATTCGCGATCTAATTGAACAGACCGTTCCCGGCTTTGACCAGTACAACCAGCGTATTCGCCATCCCGGCGGTTTTCGCATGCCGCTGCCGCCGACGGAGCGTATCTGGCCGACGCCGACGGGCAAAGCGATGTTTTCCGTTTTTCACGGGGTGTACGAAAACCAGCAGGTAGCAGGGCATGACGTGATGCGCCTGGTGACGCTGCGCAGCCACGATCAGTACAACACCACCATTTACGCCATGGACGACCGCTACCGCGGCGTGTTTGGCCGTCGCGACGTGCTGTTTATGAACGAGCAGGATATGGCTGAGCAGGGATTCGAACACGGCGATCGGGTGGATATCAGCTCCGCGCTACCGGGCCACCAGCAGCGGCTGGAAGATATCACGCTGGTCGCCTACAGTATCGCGCCGGGCACCGTTGCGGCCTATTACCCCGAAGCGAACGTGCTGGTCCCTCTGGATTATCTCGATAAAGAGAGCGGCACCCCGTCGTATAAATCGGCGCCCGTCCGTTTAACCCTGCGCTCGAAAGAGATCCGCGCGCTGACGGGGCTTCGCTAAAGCGCCGTTTGCCCGCGGCGATCGTCGCGTCGTGGGCAAAAGCGCTACCTTTGCGCCAGAATCAGCTTAATCCCCAGCCCGACAAAACCGGCGGCAAAGCAGGCTCTCAGTCCCTGTAACACCCGCGGACGCGACAGCACGTATCCGCGCATCGCCGCCGAAAAGGCGCCGTAGAGCATAAAAACCAGCAGCGTCATCAGCATAAAAACGGCGCTCAGGATCAGCATTTCCCCGATCGGCGAAGCCGAGCCGCGCTGGATAAACTGCGGCAGAAAGGCGAGAAAGAAGAGCGGCAGCTTGGGGTTAAGCAAATTAATCAGAATCGCGTGGCTGATGACCTGGCGCGGGTTGCGTTGCTTGACGCCTTCTACGCTCAGGCTGCCTCGCTGGGTCAGGGTGCCCCATGCGAGGTACAGCAGCCAGGCGACGCCGGCGTACTTCACCAGCTCGAAGGCGCCGGGGGTACTGTGGAGGATGGCCGCCAGCCCGGTTATCGCCGCCAGCATATGCGGAATAATGCCCAACGTGCAGCCGAAAGCCGCGGCAAAACTCATGCCTCTGCCCGCCGCCAGGCCGGTGGCAATGGTGTAAAGCGTCCCGGTGCCGGGGGCGATGACCACAATCAGCGAGGTCAAAAGAAACTCAGGGGTGATGAACGCCATGATGTCATTCCTGTTGCAGAGAATCGAGGCCCTGAGTATTTCGCAAAGCCGACAGCCGGTATTGAACAAAATTGCACAACGTCGGCTAGCGGCTCGCCTGATAGCTGCCTGGGGTCATGGCGAACTGCCTTTGAAACGCGCGGGTCAGATGGCTTTGATCGGCAAAGCCGGCCATGAAGGCGGTATCTGCGGGGGAGTGACCTTCGGCGAGCAGGCGGCGCGCCAGGCGCAGGCGGGCCTGTACCAGATAAGCGTGCGGCGTGATGCCGGTTTCACGAGCGAAGCCGCGGATCAGCTGAAAGCGGCTGAGGCCGCAGAGGGTAGCAAGCATCTCGAGAGAGATTTTCTCTTCGGGGGCATCATCGAGATATTGCCTGGCCAGCGCGATGGAGGGAGTACCACTTTTATCAGGTCGCCGTGCGCAGAGATGGTATCGGCTCACCCGCATCAGGCAGAGCAGTAGCGCCTCTTCCACGGCGGTATCCTCGGGGGCGTTGGCGACAATCTCGCTAAACAGCCGCTGCATCAGTCCTCGCAGCTGCGTGTCTTCGACCACCGGGCGCAGGAGAATATCTTCGGCCTTTATCGCCCCCTGAAATTCAGCGGCAACCCGCTCGGGATCGAGATAGATCATCTGCCAGCTGCGTGGGCCATTCAGCGGGATACCGTCGTGCATCTCCCCCGGATTAACCATAATGATATTTCCGGCGGCGGCCTCAATTTTGCCCAGATGGCTCCACGAACGCTGCGCGCCCTGAGTGAAAATCCCGATGCCGAACTGGTCGTGGGAATGGCGCGGAAAACTCTGTTCCGTGACTAACGACATGGCTTCCAGTCCCGGCATGGCGAGCCGGTGCTGCTGAACGTGATGAAGGCGAGTTTTCAACGGTTTCTCCTGCCGGGGCATAGCAAGAGTGTAGCCTCAGGCACGCGGGACGAGCAACGGTCGACCGGCGCTTGAATTTCATCAACGCAGAACATAACATTTAGCTAACATTTTGCCTGCTGCGCTGCCAGCAGATTGCGCAAACAGTGGATGATAATGGATATTAAACAGCTTAAGTACCTGATTGCGCTCGACAGAACACGACATTTCGGCCAGGCCGCGGCGGCCTGCCATATCACCCAGCCCACGCTATCGATGCGTATCCGCAATCTGGAAGAAGAACTTAATCTGACGCTGATTCAGCGCGGGCAGAGGTTTGAAGGGTTTACCCCAGAGGGCGAGCGTATTCTGGCCTGGGCGCGAGCGCTGCTGGCGGCGCACGACGGGCTGGAGGCGGAGGCGGCTATCTGTCGCGGGCAGATGGTCGGCCAGCTAAGAGTCGGGATGGTGCCTTTAGCCAGCCTGAATCCGATGCAGCTGATCAAGCCGCTGGCGGATAAATACCCGGAGCTGCAGTTCAGTCTGCTGTCCATGACCTCGGAACAGATTATCGACGGCGTTAGTCGCAACCAGCTGGATCTGGGGATCTGCTATCTGCACCACGTCGATAGCCAACTGTTCAACGTGGTCTGGCTGCCGAATACCCGGATGGGTTTGCTGCACGATAAGCGCCATTTCCAGTTTGCTGACGCCATCCCCGGTTGGGAGACGCTGGCCGCACTGCCGCTGGGCTTTTTGACCAAGGGCATGTACTACCGCGAATCGATTGAGATGAGCTTTAAGGCCAAGGGGCTGGCGCCAGGATACGTTTTCGAAAGCGACTCCACGTTTCAGATTATCCAGGCGGTGCAGGCCGGGATCTGCTGCGCGATTATGCCGCTGAACAACGGCCTCGAAGCGCTAAGCGATAATCTGGAAATCAGGCCGATCGCCGAGACGGAGGTCGACTCGATGCTGGCGCTGATCATGCGCAACAAAGAGCCGGTGTCGTCGCTGGCGGAAAAATGCTTCGCCGATGCGCAGGTGATTTTTAGCGAACGCCAGTCGGCTGACGGCGCTTAGCTGGCCATCTGCGACTGGATAAATTCAAGCCAGACGCGCGTTCTGGCGGGCATAAAGTGGCGCTCCCGATAGAGGGCGGAGAGCTGTAACGGCGCCGGCGGCAGCTCCAGCAAGACTTCCTTGAGTTCGCCGCGATCGATAAACGGGCGGCAGGGTTTCTCCCCCAGAATCGCAAAGCCAACGCCGGCAAGCGCGGCATGCAGCGCCATTTCGCCGCTGTTGACGCGATAGTGCCCGTTGACGTTAACCTTTTTAAAGCTACCGTCCGCCGCGGCAAATTGCCAGGCCTGCCCCGCGAGGGCGCTGACGGTGGTAATGCAGGGCAGCACGGTTAATTGCTCGCTGTGTGTCGGCATACCCGTTCTGGCAATCAGCTGCGGAGAAGCGACCACGCAGCAGGGAAACGAAAAGAGCGGGCGCGCAATGACGCTGGCGTCTTCCATTTTGCCGCGGGTGATAATCACCGCAATATCCACATCCTCTTTTAACACCTCCATTCCCGCCAGATTGGTGGTACAGCTGACGATTATTTTTGGATAGCGCATGGCAAATTGCGCCATCAGCGGCGCAAACAGCGAGGGGCCAATTTCGTTCGGAAGACATAAGCGTAACGGCCCTTCGGGTTCTGCCTGCTGCTGCGTCAGTTCAGCTTCCGTAGCGGCAAATTGCTCCAGCACGGGTCGCATACTGGCGAGCAGCGTCTGACCGGCAGGGGTCAGCTTCATGTGTCGGGTACTGCGTTGTATCAGGCGTAGCTGAAGGCTCTCCTCAAGCTGCGAAATCTGTCGGCTCACATTCGATGAGGGCATCTGCAGCGCTTTTGCTCCGGCGCGAAAGGAGCCATTTTCCGCCACGGTGACGAAGACCCGCAGGGCGTTGAGATCCAATCTTTTCACTCTCGATTATCCCGATTTTGATAATTAACAACGTCATTTTTACCGTCTTATGCCCGGTTTTGCCAGACGCTAGACTCTGCGCATTACATAGTCAGGAGTCTTACATGCCCGGATATCTGGTACGAATAACGTTGATCATGGCCTTTGTTCAATTCATCAACGCCCTTGAATATATGATTTTTAATCCCTTATTTACCTGGATGGCGCCGACGTTTCAGGTGCCGGTAAGCCAGGCGGGTTACGTCACCGGCGTTTATACGCTGGCTTCCGTCATTGCTGGGGTAAGCGTCTGGCGATGGGTCGGTAACGTTAAACCGCGGCGCTTTTTGCTCTGCAATATGGCCCTGTTGGGGGGATTAACGATGATGACGCTGACCACCACCCGGTTTGACGGATTGTTGTTCTGGCGTTTTCTTGCCGGTCTGGTTGGCGGGACCACAATGGGCGTGGCCAGCAGTCTGCTGGTCAATATTATGCCGCCGCAGCTGCGCCCTCGGGCGTTGGCCTCAACGATTGCCGCATTCTCGCTGGTCAGCATTATCGGCATGCCGATGATGCTATTTCTCAGTGAACGAATCGGCTGGCAGATAGCCCCCGCGACGATCGGCGGACTCTGCTTAATCGCGTTACCGCTGATAAAACTCGTGCTGCCGGAACAACCCATCAAGGCGAGTCGTCAGACGGGTTTGCGCTGGTCGTCATCGGTGCTGTTTTACGCCTCCGGCAACGCGCTCGCGCAGTTCAGCCCGATGTTAATCATTCCGCTGCTGGTACCGTTACTGACGGTGAAAATGGGGGCCAGCGGCGATGAATTGCCGTGGCTCTTTTTCGGCGGAGGCGCGGCAGGATTATGCGCAACTAAAATCACCGGCAAGCTATGCCAGCATTACAGCGTCTACCGCATCAGCCTGCTGGCCAGTCTGCTGTTTATACTGAGCCTGAGCATCGCTTTTACCTGCAACCGCGGCGGAGCACTGTTTATGGTGCTGTTTCTGGCCGCCGCCTACTGTCGTCTGGTGGCCTCATCGGTTGTAGCAATGCGTTTTCCAGCGGATAGCGCCAGGTCCGGGTTTACGCTTTTACAGAATACCCTGATGTCATTAAGTACGGCGGCGGCCTTTCTGCTTTCGTCGTGGGTTCTCGCGGTTGACGGCAACGGCGAGCGGGCGATGCAGGGGATATTACTGCTCTGCGCCCTGAGCGCATTGCCGCTGCCGTGGCTGCTGCGGGTTCAGGAGAAAAGGTTAGCTACGCGCGCCGCCGGCTAGCCCGGCGGCGGCTACCGTCAAATATTCTCCAGGCTGATCCCGCGGGTTTTCGGACCAAAGATGCCCACCGACAGCATCACCATCAGCATGCTGGCGACGATAAAGCTAATCACGCCTGGGGTACCGGCGTATTGCAAAATAATGCCGATCAAAATGCTGGTGATAGCCGTCGACAGCCGGCTAAAGGAGTAGCAGAAGCCGACCGCCCGCGCGCGGATGTGGGTCGGGAAAACTTCGGCCTGGTAGGCGTGATAGCTAATGGTCAGCCAGGCGTTTGACCATGTGATCATAAACCCGCAAATCACCAGCAGCACCGGGCTGTTCTGCAGGGCGAACAGGGTGCCAAACACCACCGTCATCAGCGCGGAAAGCACAATTTGCCATTTGTTTTCAAAACGATGAACGAAGCGGGTGCAGAACAGACAGCCAATCGGATAGGCGAGGGTAATAAAGAACGCATACAGCAGGCTGTGGGTGATGCTCGCCCCCTGACCGGAAAGCAGGGCCGGTAGCCAGTTGCCGAAGCCAAAGAAGCCGATGGCCTGGAAGAAGTTCATTACCATCAGCATGATCGTACGTTTGCGGTACTGCGGTGCCCAGATCGCTTTAAAGCTTCCCAGCCTGCGCGGGTTATCCTGCGTCTCAACCTGGTGGCGCGGCGAGGGAGAAACGCCGCAGCGTTGTTCCATTTCGCACATCACCTTATGGGCTTCCTCGTGGCGGCCTTTTTCATCCAGCCAGCGCGCCGACTCCGGCAGCTTCTTGCGGATAACCCAGATAATCAGCGAACAGAGCGCGCCGAAGATGATCACCCAGCGCCAGCCGGTCAGGCCGAAAAGGGTAATCGGCACCAGCAGCCACGACATCAGCGCCACGGCGGGAACCGATAAAAACTGAATAAAGAAGGCGAAAGCGAAGGCTTTATTGCGCAGATGCGTCGGCACCCATTCGCTTAAATAGGTGTCGATGGTCACCAGCTCAATGCCGAGACCGACGCCGACCAGAAAGCGGCAGAAGATAACCCCTTCGGCGCTGCTTTGCAGGGCCATCATCAGCGAAAATACGCCGTACCAGGCGAGGGCAAACATAAACGTCAGGCGGCGGCCCAGTTTATCCGCCAGCGGCGCAAGCAGGCTGGCGCCAATAAACAGCCCCATAAAGGTGGACGACGCGAAGGCGGCCTGGTCGGAGATACCGAAGATACCCTGCTCGCCGGTATGGAAAATATCCTCTGCCAGCAGCCCGGTGCTGATATAGCCGGTCTGAAAAAGATCGTACAGCTCAAAGAAGCCGCCCAGCGCCAGGAGGGTGATAAAAGACCACAGGCCAACGGAGGCGGGCAGCGCATCGATGCGAGCGGTCAGGCTGGAGTGGGGATGTCCTGGGGAGGCGAACGCGGCGTCGCCCAGAACCTGGGTGGTAGACATATTATTATTTTCCTCAGATAAAATGTTTGCCTGCTAATGTTATTTGATTGTTAATGGTTTTAGATTTTTAATCGCATCAGGTGAAAGAGATTTGCAGAACAAAATAATGCCAATGTGGTTTGGCTGGCGTTGTGTGCTGGTTTTCGCCTATGGCCCGGCCGCAGGGTGAAGGAATTCACCATCGGGGCGCTAAGTTTGACCTGAAATAAATTTAAGATAACGAGAGATTGTTGCGCTCAGGTTATTCACCTACATTCAAAGCGAGTACTCCCACTCAGGAAAAAATCATGTCCAGTAAGAAAGTCCTACAGGCAGCGCTGGCGGTGGCGCTTTCGCTGTCAATGATGGCCACGCCGGTTTTCGCCAACCCGGGTAATGGCAACGGCGGCGGTAATCATGGTAATAGCGGTAACCATGGCAATAACGGTAACAGCGGTAACAACGGCAATAGCGGTAAAAACAACGTTGATAAGGGCAACCAGGGTCATAAAGAAGGAAACCCGGGGCAGAGAAAAAACTACGGCAAACCCGATCATGTCTCTGCCGATATCAGCTTCTCCAGAGCGCGTTCGCTGGCGGTAAACTACGGTTTAACCGGCTATCAGTCGCTGCCGCCGGGAATCGCCAAAAATCTGGCTCGCGGTAAACCCTTACCTCCGGGGATTGCGAAAAAAGCGGTTCCGGCATCGATGCTCAACGAACTGCCTTACTATCCTGGCTATGAATGGCGCGTGGTGGGCCAGGATTTAGTACTGATCGCGCTGAGTACGGCGATCGTGACGTCGATAATTAATGGCGTCTTTGACTAGTGAATTAACCCCGGTTCACGCCGGGGTTAATCCTGGCGGGCAGGCTTAGCGCATTAAGGTCATTCTAAACAAATCGTCACTAAAGCGAGATTTTAACTTTACTCAAATAATTGAATGACTATAATGAGCACAAATTCACACAGGAGAAATATGTTGGACAGTCACCCTTACTTAAACATCAAGGCAAGCTGACGCTATTTTTTCTGCGCTGCTTGCCAACCGGCGGGCAGCAATCTCCTCATCCAGACGATTGCATCCCATAAAAAATAACGCAGCATGGCTGCGAGGATAATCGTCATGTTCATGTTTAAAAATACATTATTCCCTCCACCGTCAACGCGACGTTAATCACCTCTCTGGCGACAATTTGTCGTGTGCTTAATAAAGCACGTAGTTAATTCTTCCAGCAAAAATGGAGGAAGCTATGTTGATGTTTCCTTATATCGCAAATTTACTCGCTGCGATGCTGTTGGGCGCGCTGATTGGCGCCGAAAGACAGTGGCGTCAGCGGATGGCTGGCCTGCGCACCAATGCGCTGGTCGCCACCGGCGCGGCGGTTTTTATTCTGAGCTCTATCTCCACATCGCCGGATAGTCCGGGACGTATTGCCGCGCAGGTGGTTTCCGGAATTGGTTTTCTCGGCGCCGGCGTCATCATGCGGGAAGGCATGAACGTGCGCGGCCTGAATACCGCGGCAACCCTGTGGTGCTCTGCGGCGATTGGCGTACTGTGTGGCTTAGGCCAGTTCTGGCAAGCGGCGGCGGCAACGCTGATCATCCTGTGCGCTAATATTCTACTGCGCGAAGCGGCGCAGAGAATTAATCAGATCCCCGGCGCGACGGAAGAAGAAAAATGCTACGTTCTGAATATTATCTGTCATAGCGAACATGAAAACGCGATTCGTCAGCTATTGCTTAATATCAGTAAAGAGATGACGCTCAGCTTGCAGGGGCTGGTGTCGATAGCAGCAAAAGAACAAGGACATAAAGAAATCCGCATCGAACTGGTCGGTAATACCGACTCCCGCCAAGCGCGAGATCTTATTATGTCAAGAATTGGCGGTGACGAAAACATTACGTCAGTGCGCTGGTGCGTCGAGGGGAGTTAGCCTCCCTGATATTCTACTCTGGCAATGATTTGTCTAAGGAGGGAATGATGGATATTCCCAGGCAATTAAAGTAATAAGCGTTTAATAACGTAAAAATGAATTATGCATAAGTCAATTATGCAGGGATAACGACGTCTTAAATTTGAGGAATAATCATGACTGACATGAAAGTAGAAAACCGGAAAATAAACCGGTCTGCGTCAGAAAATGATAAGCAGCATAAAAAAAGCTTCGCCATTGAAACCGAGGCATTTAACAGCCCGGATCATACACTGGCGCGGCTCAACAGCAGCCGTCAGGGGCTCACCACCGAAGATGCCCTTGAACGGCTGAATGAATATGGCCGCAATGAAGTCGCGCACGAGCAGGCGCCGCCGGCGCTAATCCAGCTTTTGCAGGCATTCAATAACCCGTTTATCTATGTCCTGATGGCGCTGGCCGCCGTCAGCTTCGTGACCGATTACTGGCTACCGCTGCGTAACGGCGAAGAGACCGATCTGACCGGGATTATCATTATCGTCACGATGGTCAGCCTGAGCGGGTTATTGCGTTTCTGGCAGGAGTTTCGCACCAACAAAGCGGCGCAGGCGCTGAAATCCATGGTTCGCACCACGGCGACGGTGCTGCGTCGCGGTCCTGGTAACATGGGGCCGGCGCAGGAGGAGATTGCCATTGAGGAACTGGTGCCCGGTGACATCATCTTCCTGGCGGCGGGGGATCTGGTTCCGGCGGATGTCCGCCTGCTGGAGTCCCGGGACCTGTTCGTCAGCCAGTCGATACTCAGCGGCGAATCGCTGCCGGTGGAAAAGTATGACGTTCTGGCCAGCGTGTCCGGCAAAGGGTGCGACAGGCTTCCCGAGCCGAACAAAGATAAAAGCCTGCTGGAGATGGGCAATATCTGTCTGATGGGCACCAACGTGACCAGCGGCAGGGCGCAGGCGGTGGTGGTGGCTACCGGAAACCGCACCTGGTTTGGTTCGCTGGCGAAGTCCATTGTCGGTACGCGCACCCAGACGGCGTTTGACCGTGGGGTAAACAGCGTCAGCTGGCTGCTGATCCGTTTTATGCTGGTGATGGTACCGATTGTGCTGCTGATTAACGGCTTCAGCAAAGGAGACTGGGTTGAGGCATCGCTGTTTGCCCTGGCGGTCGCGGTGGGCCTGACGCCGGAAATGCTGCCGATGATCGTCAGCTCAAACCTGGCGAAAGGCGCTATCGCTATGTCGCGGCGCAAAGTGATCGTCAAGCGGCTGAACGCCATTCAGAACTTTGGCGCCATGGACGTGCTGTGCACCGATAAAACCGGCACGCTGACGCAGGACAATATCATTCTTGAGCATCATCTTGACGTCAGCGGCAGTGAGAGCGACCGGGTGCTGACGCTGGCGTGGCTCAACAGCAGCAGCCAGAGCGGGGCGCGCAACCTGATGGACCGGGCGGTGCTGCGCTTTGGCGAGGGGCGGATTGCGCCAGCGACCAAAGAGCGCTTCGTAAAGCTTGATGAACTGCCGTTTGATTTTGTCCGCCGTCGGGTCTCGGTGTCGGTAGAAGATATCCGCCACGGCGATAAAAGCCTGATCTGCAAAGGCGCGGTCGAAGAGATGCTGATGGTGGCCACGCATCTGCGCGAAGGCGACCGCATGGTTGCACTGGATGAAACTCGCCGCGATCTGCTGTTAGCCAAAACGCAGGATTACAACGCCCAGGGTTTCCGCGTGCTGCTGGTCGCGACCCGCAAGCTGGATGACTCTGCCCTGACAACCCCGCTGTGCGCCGCGGATGAGCAGGGGCTGACGGTCGAAGGGATGCTGACCTTCCTCGATCCGCCGAAGGAGAGCGCGGGAAAAGCGATTACCGCGCTGCGCGATAACGGCGTGGCGGTCAAAGTATTGACCGGCGATAACCCGGTGGTCACGGCGCGTATTTGCCTGGAAGTGGGGATTGATGCCCACGGTATTCTGACCGGCGCGCAGATTGAAGCGATGACGGATAACGAACTGGAGCGCGAAGTGGAAATGCGTTCGGTATTCGCCAAACTGACGCCGCTGCAGAAGTCGCGAATCCTGAAAACGCTGCAGAAAAACGGCCACACCGTCGGCTTCCTCGGCGATGGCATCAACGATGCGCCGGCGCTGCGCGATGCGGACGTCGGTATTTCCGTCGACAGCGCGGCGGATATCGCCAAAGAGGCATCCGATATCATCCTGCTGGAAAAGGATTTGATGGTGCTGGAAGAAGGTGTGATCAAAGGGCGTGAGACCTTTGGCAATATCATTAAGTACCTGAATATGACCGCCAGCTCTAACTTCGGCAACGTCTTCTCGGTACTGGTGGCCAGCGCGTTTATTCCGTTTCTGCCGATGCTGGCGATTCATCTGCTGATCCAGAACCTGATGTACGATCTCTCTCAGCTCTCGCTGCCGTGGGACAAGATGGATAAGGAATTCCTGCGTAAGCCGCGCAAGTGGGATGCGAAAAATATCGGCCGCTTTATGCTGTGGATTGGCCCGACGTCGTCCATTTTTGATATCACCACCTTCGCGCTGATGTGGTACGTGTTTGCGGCGAATCACGTCGAAGCCCAGGCGTTGTTCCAGTCCGGGTGGTTTATTGAAGGGCTGCTGTCGCAAACGCTGGTGGTGCATATGCTGAGAACGCAGAAAATTCCGTTTATCCAGAGTCGGGCGACGCTGCCGGTGCTGCTCACCACCGCGGTCATTATGGCGATGGGCATCTATATTCCGTTCTCGCCGCTGGGGGCGATGGTCGGGCTGGAGCCGCTGCCGCTGAGCTACTTCCCGTGGCTGGTTGCGACGCTGCTCAGCTACTGCGTGGTCGCGCAGGGCATGAAACGTTTCTATATCAAACGCTTTGGTCAGTGGTTCTGATGATAAGGAGGCGCAGAGATGAATCGTTCTCCGGACACTATCATCGCGCTGATATTTTTCCTGATGGGTCTGCTGGTGCTGCTGTTAGCTATCTGGCAAATCCTGTTCTGAATAAGGGGGCGCGATGCGTAGAGGATCGCTGGATAAAGTCTTTATTCAGGTGGCGATTATTGCGGCCATCATTATTCTGCTGACAATCTGGATTAGATAGAAGAAACCCGGGCCATTGGCCCGGGTTTAGCATTTCTGCCGGGGAAAAGATTACAGATCGAAGCGGTCGAGGTTCATCACCTTGGTCCATGCGGCGACAAAGTCGCTGACGAACTTCTGCCGCGCATCGCTGCAGGCATACACTTCAGCCAGGGCGCGCAGGACGGAGTTGGAGCCAAACACCAGATCAACGCGGGTCGCGGTGTATTTCTCTTCGCCGCTCTTACGATCGCGGCCAATAAACAGCTCAGCGTGCTCGTCAGCGGCTTTCCAGACGGTACCCATATCGAGCAGGTTAGCGAAGAAATCATTGCTCAGCACGCCCACGCGGTCGGTAAATACGCCGTGCCGGCTGCCGTCGAAGTTCGCGCCCAGCACGCGCAGACCGCCCACCAGTACCGTCATTTCCGGCGCCGTCAGCGTTAACTGCTGTGCTTTATCAATCAGCAGCGTTTCGGTGGAGATGCCGCCGCCAACGCGACGATAGTTGCGGAAACCATCGGCCAGCGGCTGCAGCAGATCCATCGCTTCCACATCGGTCTGATCCTGACGCGCATCGACGCGGCCAGGGGCGAAAGGAACGCTAACCTGAACGCCCGCCGCCGCGGCAGCCTGCTCAATGCCCACCACGCCGGCCAGAACGATAATATCCGCCAGCGACGCTTTACCGGATGCCTGCTGAATCCCCTGCAGGGTCGGCAGCACGCGGGCCGCGATGGCGTTTACCGGCCAGGATTTCTGCGGTTCCAGCGCCAGACGCGCGCCGTTGGCGCCGCCGCGTTTATCGCCGCCGCGGAAGGTGGAGGCCGATGCCCAGGCCACGGAAACCAGCTCGCTGACCGAAAGGCCAGCGTCGGCAATGGCGGTTTTCAGCGTCGCGATATCCTCTGCGGTTGGAGCGTGGACCGCCGCCGGTAGCGGATCTTGCCAGATCAGATCTTCTTTCGGCACTTCCGGGCCCATATAGCGGGACTTCGGCCCCATATCGCGGTGGATAAGTTTAAACCACGCGCGGGCAAAGGCTTCGTTAAAGGCCTGCGGGTCGTTAAGGAAGCGGCGGGAAATCTTGTCGAACTCCGGGTCGAAGCGCAGCGTCAGGTCGGTGACCAGCATGGTCGGCTTGCGTTTTTTCTCCGGATTAAACGGGTCTGGAATAATTTCCGGGCCGTCTTTCGCTTCGAACTGAATCGCGCCTGCCGGGCTGCGGGTTTGCACCCACTCATATTTGTACAGGTTTTCGAAGAAGTAGTTGCTCCACTGGGTCGGCGTTTGCGTCCAGACCACTTCCAGACCGGAGGTGATCGCGTCGGCGCCCGCGCCGCTGCCGTAGCTGTTGGCCCAGCCGAGTCCCTGCGCTTCAATCGGCGCCGCTTCCGGCTCTGCGCCAACGTGGCTGGTCACCGCGGAACCGTGGGTTTTGCCCAGCGTATGACCGCCGGCGATCAGCGCAACGATCTCTTCATCATTCATTGCCATATTGCCGAAGGTCGCGCGAATCGCGGAGGCGGCGGAGAGCGGGTCGCCGCTGGCGTTGGGGCCTTCAGGGTTGACGTAAATCAGCCCCATTTCGGTCGCGCCAATGGCCTGCTGATTCAGGCTTTCCGGATGACGATGGGCCAACCATTCGGTTTCATTACCCCAGTCAACGTCCAGATCCGGTTCCCATACGTCTTCACGACCGGCCCCGAAGCCAAAGGTGCGGAAACCGGCGTTTTCCAGCGCCACGTTGCCTGCCAGCATATAGAGGTCGGCCCAGG
The DNA here is from genome assembly GCF_000293135.1 of Klebsiella sp. OBRC7. Taxonomy (NCBI): domain Bacteria; kingdom Pseudomonadati; phylum Pseudomonadota; class Gammaproteobacteria; order Enterobacterales; family Enterobacteriaceae; genus Klebsiella; species Klebsiella sp. OBRC7. Next base: position 97,228 of record NZ_ALNJ01000027.1, read on the forward strand.
AGATTTTTTGCCCGTATTTTTGTTTTACCGGCCACAGCAGGCGACGGGCTTTGTCGAGGCTGACGTTATCCGGCCAGGAATTGAGCGGTGCGAAACGCTGCTGGCCGCGGCCCGCGCCGCCGCGCCCGTCAACGGTACGATAGGTACCGGCGCCGTGCCACGCCATACGAATAAACAGCCCAATATAGCTACCCCAGTCCGCTGGCCACCACTCCTGAGAATCGGTGAGCAGGGCGCGCAGATCGGCCTTCAGGGCCGAGTAGTCGAGCTTCTTAAACTCTTCGCGGTAGTTAAAGTGTTCGCCCAGCGGGTTTGAACGATTGGAGTGCTGATTCAGCAGATCCACCCGTAGTTGATTTGGCCACCAGTCGCGGTTGCCGGTACCACCGCCCGCGCTCTGGGTGGGCGTCGCCGTCTCGGCGTGGAAAGGGCATTTCCCTGCCGACGGGGTATTCGAAGGATCGTTTGACGTGCTCATATCAGGCTCCGTTTGCTTTTGTGAATGCCATTACGATATACACTGCTACCAATAAGCGATATTTGAATGAGTCTACGGATTTAATAGTTATTTCCGTTCAATGCCTTTGTAAAAACCGAACATATATCATTGTTCAATGATTAATTGTTCAGTACTGACTCAACCACAATAGTCGTAACATACGCGTAAAGGAATCGTTAAGACATCATCCCCGTCAGCGAAGACCGATTGTTTGAGTTACGACAATTTTAGTGCGTAAAATGGCTTAGCGCTGCCAGTATAAAGGCGTACCAAAAACGTCGATAAAATAGTCAATTACCGCACGTACGTTTAACGAAGGATGGCGGGCGTGAGGGTAGATCGCCGACACCGGCGAGGGGCTACTGCCGATCGCCGCGCTGTAGTGAGGCATCAGCTGAATCAGCCTTCCAGCCCCCATGGCTTCATTGACCATCCAGTCGGGAAAGAGCACCACCCCCATGCCTCCCAGCGCAGCGGTCAGCAGCGCATCGGCGTTATTTGATGCCAGCCGCGGCGTTTGCGGATAGTGAACCCATTCTCCCTCTGCGAGGCGGAACAGCCAGCGGTTAGGTCCATTTGAACCGCTGTAGACCAGCGTGCTGTGATGGCGAAGATCTTCCGGTTTCTCCGGCGTGCCGCAGCGCTGCAGATAGTCCGGAGCCGCAACCAGATAGTGATGCTGCATACCCAGTACTCTGGCATGAACGCTGGAGTCCGGCAGGCTGCCGATGCGGAAAATCAGGTCGGTCGCTTCGCGGTGCGGATCGATAAAATCATCGGTCAGCGCCAGCGCAATTTGCATCTTTGGATAGCGCGCCGTCAGCCCCGGCAGCCACGGCGCGATATGGCGCTGGCCAAAATAGACCGGGGCGTTGATCCGCACCAGTCCACCCGGCTCAAGACGACGGTCCTGCAGGTCGCGTCTGGCAACGCTGAACTGTTCGCCGAGCCCTCTGGCATGTTCGGCAAACAGGCGTCCCGCTTCGGTGGGAACCACCGCCCGGGTATTACGATAAAAGAGCTGCTGGCCGAGCGCATCCTCAAGCTGGTGAATGACGCGCGACACCATCGAGGGCGAAACGCCTTCCCGCCTCGCCACAACGGAGAAACTCTGGCTGTCATAGACGGCGATAAACAGCTGTAGCGCCCGAAAATTCACATTACCCGCATCGCTCATTAATGCAATATCCGCAAAAGTGTTTCCCTGATTGTATCGTTTTTCACATTACTTCGCTGCTTTATGCTCTGCCACCCAATCAATAATCGGATATCAACGATGCAGTTATTACTTATTTTTCTTGTGATTGCCGGCGGCATGGGGTTATCCGTGGAAGCCGGACTACTCGGGCCGCTTGCCGGGCAGGTAGGGGACCTGTGGGCCACATTCAGCATTTTTAGCGTCGGGAGCGCGCTAACCTTTCTGCTGATGCTGCTGTTTGGCCCCAGGCAGGGACCCTCGTTCTTCTCCTTACCGGGCTGGCAGCTTACCGGGGGCGTACTGGGACCCATTTACGTCGTCATTTTAACCATCGCCGTACCGGTTATCGGTATCGCCATGACGATGATCGGCATTCTGGCCGGTCAGGTATGCAAAAGCCTGCTGATTGACCACTACGGTCTGTTTGGTTCGGCAAAACGTAAAATCGATAGACGGCGGGTTATCGCGCTGCTGTTTATCATCGTCGCCCTGATTCTGATCGCCACAAGCTGAGGAGTTAACATGAGTAGCATAATGATTTTGCTGGCGCTGGCCGGCGGCGCGATGTTGAGTATGCAGGCGGCGATTAACGGCCGTTTGGGCAGCCAGGTGGGCGTATTTCGCAGCGCGTTTCTCACGTTTGCGGTGGGCGCCTTGATCACGGCGCTGCTGATTTTTTATTTTGCCCCCCATCAGTCGACAACGCTGCTGGATGTGCCGAAATGGCAGCTGCTGGGCGCATTTTGCGGCGTCCCCTATATTGTGATTATGGTGGTGGCGGTGCAGCGTATCGGTACCGCGGCGGCCACGGTGGCGGTGATTTTTGGCCAACTGACCATGAGTTTGCTGATCGATAATTTTGGCTGGCTGGATAACGACGCCATTGCCTTTTCAGCGGGGCGGCTGGGGGCCATCGTCTGTCTGGGGCTGGCGCTGTTCTTTATTTACCGCTCCAGCGCGGCGGCAAAAGCTGAAGATAAGGAGAGTTAGTCCACCTGTTCAGAGCAGCAGTTTCAGCGCTGGCTGATGGCGATGGTGCTGGCGGGGATGGCGGTGAAAATTGCCTTCGAGGCGCGGAAGTAATCGCTGCGCCCGGCGGCGCTACGCTGCCGGGCGCAGGGGAATGGCTTTAGGCCCCTGGCCCTATCAGCTGTGAGCGGATCGTCGCCTCCGGCATCATCTCCAGCAGGCCGTTGCTCAGCATCGCTCCCGCCTCCTGCAGCGCGCTAAGCGGCATTTCCGGCAGGCTTTCAAGAATAAACCACATCCGCGGACTCTCCACGCTCAGACGAGTACGAACTCCCTGTCGCCAGTTCCAGCGTCGACAGGTCACACCGCGATCGTCGCCCCAGACCACTTCTCCCGCGTCGGGGTATTCGTAAACCGTCTGTCCTTCTTTAACTGTATCGAACGGTTCGCTGCCGTCCGCCATCTTGAGCTGCGGCACGCCAACATACGCCGCCAGGTTTTCGCCGCCGACCGGCACAGCGTAGCGCAGGCTCACCGCATTATAGAGATCGACGATGGGATCGAGCGCAGCCATCTCGCCATCGCGCAGCACCCGTTTGCGCAAGGCTTCCGCCGAACAGGGAGTTCTTTTAGGTTTTGCGCCAAAGGCGCGGAACACTTCATTCCATGCCTGCAGGTGAGCCTCCGCCCACTGCGGCTCGCCGGCGAGAACCGCCTGGCAGGCGGAGCGGAGCGCATCGGACCCGACCAGGGGGGCGCGTACAGCGGCGGAAACGACATCAATGCTCAGGGCGCGAAAGCCGGGGGCCAGCGCGGAGACCTGCGGGCTGATTGACGGTAATACGCTATTCATTGGATAATCCTGTAACGACCATTTTAAAGCATAATATCGACCGATGACCAATAAAGTCAATATAACGACCGACGCGGGCGCCGATGCCGCCATGATCAATGAAGCCGTTGCGGCGCGCATTAAGCGCTACCGGGCGGAAAAGAAGATCTCCCTGGATGAGCTGTCCCGACGCGCGGGCGTCAGCAAAGGTATGCTGGTAGACATTGAAGCCTGCAGGGCCAATCCAAGCATTGCGCTGTTGTGCCGTCTGGCCTCGGCGCTGGGCGTTTCCGTGGCCGATTTTGTTAATGTCGCCGCCGCGCCGCCGGTCAAGGTGATGGCCGCAAGCGATATTCCCACCCTATGGCAGGGCGAGCGGGGCGGTCATGCACGGCTGCTTGCCGGTACCAGCGGACCGGATATGGTGGAGCTCTGGCAATGGAGTCTCTGTCCCGGTGAGATTTTTACTTCGCCGGGGCACGGCGATGGCACGACAGAACTGCTTTTCGTGACCGAGGGCGCCTTAACCCTGACGGTTAACGACGGGGTCTATCTGATTCGAGAGGGGGATTCCGCCGTCGCGCGCACCGACGCCCCGCATAGCTACGCTAACGCCGGGGATAAGATCGCGCGATTCACCATGACGGTGAGCGAAAAAGCGCGTTAGTAGCTCCTCCCTGACGGCGAGCGCACCAAATCCATGCAATGCCCCATCATCACTCCCCATTTTTGGGAGCCGCGGCGGCGCCTGCCGTCGTAGGGCTGATTTTACGCGTGCTGCGCGCCTGGCATAGACCTTGCAGACTCCTCGTCAGAAGGCAGCGCAACAGACAATTGAGATAACACAATAGCTGGCTAGGGTTCCGGTTCACTCAGGTGAACGTCTGGTCCGAGAGCTGGCGACCTCTGCGAGGTTACACGGCGGGACAAAAGCCCGGGAGACAGCAGCACCGTTGGGTGTCGCGCTGCCCCCGTTTCTCGTGCTAACCAGAGGTCCACCATGAAGACACCGCCGATCCTCCGCTCTCTTATCCTGTCGCTGGCGCTGCTGGCCAGCGTCCCCTCGTTTGCCGCCGTAAAAAAAGAGTTCAACATCTGCTGGACTATCTATGCCGGATGGATGCCCTGGGGCACCATCAGCAACGAAAAGATCATCGATAAATGGGCCAGCAAATACGGTATCAAAATCAATATTGTTCAACTGAACGACTACATCGAATCCATTAACCAGTACACCGCGGGCCAGTTTGACGGCTGCACCATGACCAACATGGATGCCCTGACCATTCCGGCGGCGGGGGGCGTTGATACCACGGCGCTCATTACCGGCAGCTACTCCGACGGCAACGACGGCGTGGTGCTGAAGGGAGCGGATAAAAAGCTCAGCGATCTGAAAGGCATGGCGGTGTATCTCCCGGAGCTTTCGGTATCGCACTACCTGCTGGTTCGCGGTCTGGAAAAAGCCGGACTGCAGGAAAAAGACGTCAAAGTGGTCAATACCTCGGATGCGGATATCGTCTCGGCTTTTGGCACCAGCGGCGTACGCGCGGCGGTGGCCTGGAATCCGCAGCTTTCGGTTATCAAAAAGACGCCGCAAACCACGGAGGTCTTTAGCTCTTCGCAGGTTCCCGGCGAGCTGATCGACATGATGGTGGTGAATACTCAGACCCTGAAAGATAACCCGGCGCTGGGTAAAGCCCTGACCGGCGCCTGGTTCGAGATGATGGCCAAAATGCAGGCCGGAGATACGCAGGCGCTAAGCGCAATGGCCGCCGATTCCGGCACCGACCTCGCCGGCTACCGGGCGCAGCTAAAAACGACCCATCTCTTCTGGACGCCTGCCGATACCCTGACGTTTATCACCTCGCCGGCACTGGCAAAAACCATGCAGCGGGTGGCGCAGTTCTCTTTTGATAAAGGGCTGCTGGGAGAGGGGGCGCAGAGCGCCGACTTTATCGGCATGACCTTTCCCGGCGGCGTCACCGTCGGCGATACCGCCAACAGCAAACTGCGCTTTGACGACAGCTATCTGAAGCTGGCCGCGGCGGGGCAGCTGTAATGATTGACCTTGGGAGTCCACGCCATGCGCCACATTAACCGCTATCCCCGGCAGGGTATGCGCCTGACGCTGATGCTATTGCCCTTCGTCCTGATGATCGCCGCCTGGTTTATCGGTTCGGCGGTGCGGCTGGAAGCCAACCCGCAGGATAAGCTGCTGCCCGGCCTGTCGCAGATGATCGCGGCCATCGACCGGATGGCCTTCACCCCGGATAAACGCAGCGGCGAGTATCTGCTGTGGGCCGACACGCTGATTAGTATGAGCCGCCTGCTGATTGGTCTGGCGCTCTCGTCGCTGATTGGCCTGGGCATCGGCATCGCCGCCGGCGTGTTCCCGATGTACCGCGCGGCGCTGTCGCCGCTGATGACCGTGGTGTCGATGATCCCGCCGCTGGCGATCCTGCCGGTGCTGTTTATCGTCTTCGGCCTGGATGAGCTATCAAAAGTGATGCTTATCGTCATTGGCATTACGCCGATGCTGGCGCGCGACCTTGAACAGCGGGCGCGGGAAATCCCGGCGGAGCTGTTTATCAAAGCGCAAACCCTCGGCGCAAATAGCTGGACGGTGGTGCTGCGGGTCGTGCTGCCGCAGCTGCTGTCGCGGCTGATAACCTCCCTGCGCCTGCTGCTGGGCTCCGCATGGCTGTTTTTGATCTCCGCCGAGGCCATTTCCGCCACCGCCGGTCTCGGCTATCGCATATTCCTCGTCCGCCGCTATATGGCGATGGACGTGATTATTCCTTACGTCATCTGGATAACCCTGCTGGCGTGGCTGATGGATCTGGCTCTGCGCCAGCTGCACAAAGCCTGTTTCCCGTGGGCGGAAGGAGGCCGGGCATGAGCTTTATCGACATCAAAAATATCTGGCAGGAGTACGGCGACCACGTGGTGCTGGAGCGCATCAATTTGCAGGTGAAAGAGGGCGAGTTCTGTTCGATGGTCGGCGCGTCCGGCTGCGGGAAGTCGACGTTTTTACGCCTGCTGCTCGGCCAGGAAAAGCCGACTCGCGGGGAAATCACCCTCGACGGCCAGCCGCTGGCGGCGGAGCCGGACCGCAGCCGCGGCGTGGTGTTTCAGCGTTATTCGGTTTTCCCGCACCTCAACGTGCTGGATAACGTCGCCATTGGCCTGGAACTCCCGGCGTCACCGCTGTTTGGCCGGCTGTTTGCCGGCAGGAAACGCGACGCGCGCGAACGGGCGCAGCGGATGCTGGAGAAAGTCGGGCTGGGGCACGCGCTGAATAAATATCCGGCGCAGCTCTCCGGCGGGATGCAGCAGCGGCTGGCGATCGCCCAGGCTTTCGTCATGCAGCCGCGCGTACTGCTGCTTGATGAACCCTTCGGCGCGCTGGATCCCGGTATTCGCAAGGATATGCACGGGCTGCTGCTCCAGCTGTGGAGCGAAACGCGGATGACGGTATTTATGGTCACCCATGACCTCGCGGAGGGCTTCAACCTTGGCACCCGGCTGCTGGTTTTCGACAAAGTGCGCATCGATCCGCAGGCGCCCAACGCCTGGGGGGCGCGCGTTACCTACGATATTCCGCTCAATGAAGCGCGGATGTCGCAGATAACCACCGGCAGCGACAATAACGTTTACGCATTAAGGAGATAGTTTGATGACCGCACTTTTTCACTCCTCCCCAAGCCTGCGCGAAGAGCGGCTACCCGGCGGGGCGCACACCTCGCTGATTTTGCGCAAAGGGCAGATCCTGCGCCTGACCGATATCGACGGCGGGGCCAACGTCAGCATGATGATGCTGAATCCCCACGAGAAGAGCGAGCGCCTGAATCTGCCGGATACCCTCAAAGGCCAGCACACCGCGCGCCTGACCGCCGGGCACTGTTTCTACTCCGACATGGGGCGCGTTCTGGCCGGAATTGTTGCCGACAGCTGCGGCTGGCACGACCCGTTCGGCGGTGTGCTCAACGCCGACGAGACGCGTGAAAAGTATGGCGCAGGACGCTACCAGGAGCTGCGCAACGGCTTCTATCGCAACGGCGTCGATAACCTGCTGGTCGAGATGGGCAAGTGGGACCTGGGCCTTGAAGACCTGCTGATGGTGGTTAACTTCTTCAGCAAAGTCACCGTCGATGAGGATGGCCGTTTTCAGTTTATTTCCGCCAACAGCCGCGCCGGAGATTACGTTGAGCTGTTTGCGCCGATGGATGTCCTCATGGTGCTGACCGCGCTGCCGCATCCTCAGGACCCTGCCGCTGAGTACGCTCCGCGGCCGATCCAGCTGAGCTGGTACCAGGCTGATGATGCGCAGACGGCCGCGGAAGCGCTATTTACCCGCGATGAAAACCAGCGCGCGTTCCTCAACACCCAACTTTTTGCCCTGTAAGGAGGCTGCGATGACCCTGATCGCCAGTAACCGTCGTCCCGAAGATGCCGTCTATCGCCATGTGATCCCGGCAGGGGAGCCCTGGCTGTTTGAGGTACAAAAAGGGCAAACCCTGCGCCTGCTTGACCTCGAAGGCAACCAGGCCATTGATACCCTGTTTTACAACGCCGATAACCCCCGAGAACGCTACGATCCGCAGCGCACGCTGCGGCGCCAGGGCAATGCCTATCTGACTACCGGCAGCGTACTCTATTCCAATCTGGGCAATCCGCTGCTGACCATCGTTGCCGACACCTGCGGTCGCCACGATACCCTCGGCGGCGCCTGTGCCCAGGAGAGCAACACCGTGCGCTACGCCCAGGATAAACGCTATATGCACAGCTGCCGGGATAATTTCCTCTGCGCCTGCCTGCACGATGGCCGCCTGCATAAGCGCGATATCGGCGCCAACATTAACTTTTTTATGAACGTCCCGGTGACGCCGGAAGGCGGTCTGACCTTTGAGGACGGGATATCGGCGGCGGGGAAATACGTTGAGCTGCGTGCCGAATGCAACGCCGTGGTGCTGATTTCCAACTGTCCGCAGTTAAATAATCCCTGCAACGGCTGGAACCCCACGCCCGCCGAGGTGCTGGTATGGAACTGACCCGCTGGCAGCGCTGGCGTCTGCTGGCCTTTCGGCTCTTCGCCGTCCGCGCAGACCGCCTGAACAGTACGCCGACGCGCAAACCTTAAGCGCCGGTTCACCCCGGGGACGACCTCAGGGGAACATCGAATTCTTGCGGGACGACCCGCGACCCTGTGAGTTCCGCTTATGTTTGATACCTTACTGATTGCCAACCGCGGCGCCATCGCCTGCCGCATTCTGCGCACCCTGCGCGCGATGCAGGTGAAGGGCGTCGCCGTCTATTCCGAAGCCGACCTGAGTAGTCTGCATATTCGCGACGCGGATGAAGCGTTAAGCCTCGGCGACGGCCCGGCGGCGCAAACCTATCTGGTGACGGAGAAGATCATTGCCGCCGCGCAGCAGAGCGGCGCCAAAGCGATCCACCCCGGCTACGGCTTTCTGTCTGAAAACGCGGCCTTCGCCGAGGCCTGCGAGGCGGCGGGGGTGGCGTTTGTCGGCCCCACTCCGCAGCAGCTGCGCACCTTCGGCCTGAAGCATACCGCTCGCGCCTTAGCCAAAGCCGAGGGCGTGCCGCTGCTGGAAGGCAGCGAGCTGCTGGCCGACAGCGGCGAAGCCTGCCGGGCGGCTGAGGCGGTGGGCTATCCGGTCATGCTCAAAAGCACCGCCGGCGGCGGCGGGATTGGCATGCGCGTCTGTCGCGATGCCCGTGAGCTGATTGAGGCGTTTGCCGCGGTGCAGCGGCTGGGACAAAACAACTTCAGCGACGGCGGGGTATTCCTCGAAAAATATATCGAACGCGCCCGCCATCTGGAGGTACAAATCTTCGGCGACGGGCGGGGAGAGGTCATCGCGCTCGGCGTGCGCGACTGTTCAGTCCAGCGGCGTAACCAGAAAGTGATTGAAGAGACGCCCGCGCCGAATCTGCCTGATGGGATGGCGCAGGCGCTATGCGCGGCGGCTATCGCGTTGGGTAAAGCGGTGAGCTACCGCAGCGCCGGGACGGTGGAGTTTGTCTATGACAGCGCGGCGCGGCAGTTTTATTTCCTCGAGGTAAATACCCGGCTTCAGGTCGAACACGGCGTCACGGAGCAGGTATGGGGCGTTGACCTGGTGCGCTGGATGATTGAGCTGGCGGCGGGGGAACTGCCTCCGCTACCTGAGCTGGCCGCCGGGTTACGGCCCCAGGGGCATGCTATTCAGGCGCGAATTTACGCCGAAGATCCGGGGCGGCAATTCCAGCCCTCTCCCGGACTGTTAACGGACGTCTTCTTTCCGCCGGCGGACGGCGCAGCCCTGCGTATTGACCGCTGGGTGGAAGCCGGGTGCGAAGTCCCGCCGTTCTTCGATCCGATGCTGGCGAAAGCGATCGCCTGGCGCCCCAGCCGCGATGAGGCTATCGCCGGTCTGGCGCAGGCGCTGGCGGAGACCCGCCTGTACGGCGTAGAAACTAACCGCGTGTACCTGCAACAAATTCTTGGCTTTGCGCCCTTTACCGAAGGCGAGCCCTGGACTCGCTGCCTTGAGCAGCTGCGCTATCGCGCGGCGACCGTGGAGGTGCTGAGCGCCGGAACCCAGACCAGCGTGCAGGACTATCCGGGACGTTTGGGGTACTGGGCGGTGGGCGTACCGCCGTCGGGGCCGATGGACGATCGCGCCCTGCGTCTCGGCAACCGCCTGCTGGGTAATGCCGAGGGAGAAGCCGCGCTGGAAATCACCCTCAACGGGCCGACCCTGAAATTTAATACCGACGTTCAGGCGGTAGTGTGCGGCGCGCCATTGGCGGTGACGCTCGATGGCGTAGACCAGCCGCTGGACTGCGTATTGACTATTCCGGCGGGGGCGACCCTGAAGCTGGGCGCGATAAGCGGCGCGGGGGTCAGAAGCTACCTCTGCCTGAGCGGCGGCATTCAGGTGCCGGACTATCTGGGGAGTAAAAGCACCTTTACCCTCGGCCAGTTTGGCGGCCACGGCGGACGGGCGCTGCGCGGAGGCGACGTGCTGCATCTGGCACCGCACGCCGCCGCCAGAAGCGGGGATCAACTGCCCGCCGCGCTACGCACAGCGCTGGCTGAAGTGCGGACGCTGCGGGTGATTTACGGCCCCCACGGCGCGCCGGAATTCTTTGCGCCGGAATACATTGCGACGTTTTTCGATACAGAGTGGGAGGTCCACTTTAACTCCAGCCGCACCGGCGTGCGCCTGATTGGCCCCAAGCCGCTGTGGGCCCGCGACAGCGGCGGCGAGGCGGGGCTGCATCCGTCGAATATTCACGATAACCCTTACGCGGTGGGCGCGGTCGATTTTACCGGCGATATGCCGGTGATCCTTGGACCGGACGGGCCGAGCCTCGGCGGTTTTGTCTGCCCGGTCACGGTGATTGAAGCCGACCTCTGGCAGTTAGGCCAGCTTAAGGCCGGGGATAAGGTGCGTTTCGTGGCGGTGGATTTACCCACCGCCCGGCGGCTGGCGGAAGGGCGGCGCGCCGAGCTGGCGACCTTAAGTCACCAGGCGATAGCCTGGCAGCCCGCGCCGCTGACGTCGCCTGTCGTCATGACCTGCGGCGAGGCGGACAAACGCCTGGTGGCGCGACTCTCCGGCGACACGCACCTGCTGCTGGAAGCCGGGGAGCCGGAGCTGGATCTGGTTCTACGTTTCCGCATTCACGCCCTGATGCAGGCCCTGGAAGCGCAATCAAAGGACGGCGCGATCGATATCACCCCGGGGATTCGCTCGCTGCAAATCCATTTTCAGCCGGAAACGTTGTCCCTTGAGACGCTGCTGGCGTGGGTGCGCAGCGAGTGGTCCACGGTCTGCCTGAGCGACGATCTGCAGGTGCCGACGCGCGTGGTGCATCTGCCGCTCTCCTGGGACGATCCGGCCTGCCGCAAGGCAATCGATAAATATATGACCACCGTGCGCCAGGACGCGCCCTGGTGCCCGAGTAATCTGGAGTTTATCCGTCGCATCAACGATCTGCCCGATGAACAGGCGGTATGGAATACGGTATTTGACGCCAGCTATCTGGTGATGGGGCTGGGCGATGTTTATCTCGGCGCGCCGGTGGCGACGCCGCTTGACCCGCGCCATCGCCTGGTTACCACCAAGTACAACCCGGCGCGCACCTGGACGGCGGAAAACTCGGTCGGCATCGGCGGGGCCTATCTGTGCGTCTACGGCATGGAGGGGCCCGGCGGCTATCAGTTCGTTGGCCGGACCCTGCAGATGTGGAATCGCTACCGCGAGGTGGCGGATTTTGCCGGTAAACCCTGGCTGCTGCGTTTCTTCGACCAACTGCGTTTCTATCCGGTTTCGGCCGAAGAGCTGCTGCAAATTCGCCGCGATTTCCCGCTCGGTCGCTACCCGCTGCGCATTGAGCACAGCACGCTGCGGCTGGCGGAATACCAGCAGTTTCTCCGCCGCGAAGCGCGCAGCATCAGCGCGTTTCGCGAGCATCAGCAGCAGGCGTTTAACGCCGAACGCGATCGCTGGATAGCCAGCGGACAGGCCCATTTTGACAGCCAGGAGAGCGCCGTGGATGAGGGCGGAGATGCGCCGCTGCGGCAGGGCGAACAGGGGGTGGAAAGCCCGATTTCCGGAAACCTGTGGCAAGTACAAACGGCGGCAGGCAGCCGGGTCCGCGCGGGGGATGTGCTGGTCGTGCTGGAGTCAATGAAGATGGAGATCCCGCTGCTGGCCCCCTGCGATGGCGTTATTCAACAGGTTCACGTGCAGCCGGGCAGCGCGGTACGCGCCGGGCAGCGTGTGGCGGTGATTATTGAGGAGAAGGCATAATGCAGCAGACGTTTGATTTACGCCTGGCAACCCTGGCGGAGCGTTATCGCACCGGTAAAACCACGCCGCGCAGCGTGCTGGCGGATATCCGCCAGCGGGCGCAGGCGCTGAACCCCGAGTTCCGGTTGTTTATCCATATTCTGAGCGAAGAGGAGCAGGAGCCGTTTCTGGCGGCGCTGGATGGCCTCTCGCCGGCCGCGCTGCCGCTGTACGGCGTGCCGTTCGCCATCAAAGACAATATCGATCTGGCGGAGATTGTCACCACCGCCGCCTGTCCGGCGTTTGCTTACCGGGCGGAGCAGAGCGCGACGATTGTTGCTCAGCTGATTGCGCTGGGCGCCGTACCGGTCGGTAAAACCAATCTCGATCAGTTCGCCACCGGCCTGAATGGTACCCGGTCGCCGTACGGTCGCTGCCGCAATAGCTATCATGCGGAGTATCCCTCCGGCGGTTCCAGCGCCGGTTCCGCGCTGGCGGTGGCGCTGGGCGTTGCCAGCTTCTCGTTGGGCACGGATACCGCCGGTAGCGGGCGCGTCCCGGCAGGGCTGAATAACCTGGTGGGTCTGAAGGCCAGTAAAGGGCTGATATCCACTGCAGGGGTGGTCCCCGCCTGTCGTACGTTAGACTGCGTGACCTTTTTCAGCCCCACCGCCGACGAGGCCAGCCAGCTGCTGGCGCTCGTCGCACAGTGCGATCCGCATGATGCCTGGAGCCGCCGTAATCCTCAGTGGAACAGCCGTCAGGCGTTCGGCAGGCCGTCCGCGGGGTTTCGTTTTGGCGTTCCGCGCGAGCTCAATTTCCTCGGCTGCCGCGCAAGCGAACGCCTGTTTACCCAGGCCCGGCAGCGGCTGACGGCGCTGGGCGGGGTGGCAGTTGAGATTGATTTCACGCCGTTTCTGGCGGCAGCCCGGCTGCTGTATGACGGGCCGTGGGTCGCCGAACGCTACGCGGTGGTCGGTCCGCTGATGGCGCGGCAGCCGGAGGCGGTACTGCCGGTTATTCGCGACGTGCTGGCAAAAGCGCCGGACACCGACGCCACGGCGACCTTTACGGCGATCTATCAGCTACAGGAGTACAAAGCCCGGTGCGACGCGATCCTCGAGACCCTCGACTGCGTGCTGACGCCAACCTATCCGCGCCCGGTGACCCTTGACGAGCTGGAGGCGGAGCCGATCGCGCGCAACGCCGATCTCGGGTACTACACCAACTTTATGAACCTGCTGGACTATGCCGCGGTGAGCGTGCCGTGCGGATTTATGCCGGACGGATTGCCTTCGGGCGTCACGCTGTTTGGCCGGGCCTTTACCGACCAGTATTTACTGGGCCTGGCCGATGCGTTTCAGCGCGCTGAGCGGCTGCCGCTGGCGGGCGGAGCGCGGCTGGAGACCCCGCCGCCTGAACGCGTCGCCGGCCATGACCGAATGGCGCTGGTTGTTTGCGGCGCTCATCTCTCTGGCCTGCCGCTTAACGGCCAGCTGCTGGCGCGGGGCGGTCGGCTGCTGCAGGCGACCCGCAGCGCGCCGCACTATCGTTTATACGCTCTCGCGGACGGCAAACGCCCGGCGATGGTTCGCGCCGATAGCGGCGGGGCGTCGATCGCGGTTGAAGTGTGGGAGCTACCCAGCGCGGAGGTCGGTTCGCTGCTGGCAGCCATCCCCGCGCCGCTGGGCCTGGGAAAAGTTGAGCTTGCCGACGGACGCCGGTTAGCGGGTTTTATCTGCGAAGCCAATGGATTAGGCGAAGCCACGGAGATTACCGCCTACGGCGGCTGGCGCGCCTGGCTGTCACGCTAAACTACAACCCCTCCATCGCTTTTTGATGGAGGGGTTGGTGACAGTGTCACCTTAAATTTCTAACATGCTGAAACATTTCTGCCAGATCATTAGCAACCTTTCGGTAGGGCTCCCGCTGCGATAACGCTATTCTTCCCCGCTTTTCCCTTTTCAGGCACTTTGTAACCCAGGTAAATGACCGCTAATGTCCCTAATGAGAGATGAAATTCGCGACCATTCAGCGGAAAAGATGCTATTTATCCGCCGTGCCGTCATTGCGTTTCTACTGGTGGTGATTTGCTTCGCCATCCTGATCCTTAATCTTTATCGCCTGCAGGTGGATCAGCACGACTTTTATCAGACGCGTTCAAACCAGAACGACATTAAAATGCTGCCCATCGCGCCGAGCCGGGGGCTGATTTTCGACCGCAACGGCATCCCGCTGGTACAAAATATTACCCTCTACCGTTTGCAGGTGATCCCGAGCAAAATCGCCGATATGACGGCGCTGCTGCAGCAGCTGACGCCGATCGTTGATTTAACCCCGCAGGATATCGCCGACTTCCGCGACGATATGCACCACAACAGCCGCTACAAAGAGGTGACGTTAAAATCGGACCTGAGCGATGTTGAAGTGGCGCGTTTTGCGGTCAATGAGTTTCATTTCCCCGGCGTCACGGTGGAGAGCTATCAGCAGCGCGCTTACCCCTACGGCGCCGAACTGGCGCACGTGGTTGGCTATGTCTCGAAGATCAACGACAGCGATCTGCAAAAGCTGGCCAAAGCCGGGGAAGAAGAGAACTACGCCGCCGACCACAATATCGGCAAGCAGGGCATTGAAGGCTACTACGAGAAAGCGCTGCACGGCACCACCGGCTATCAGGAAGTGGAAGTGGATAACCACGGGCGGGTCGTGCGTCTGCTAAAAGAGGTCCCGCCGGTGGCCGGGAAGAACATCTACCTGACGCTGGATCTGCACCTGCAGCAGTATATCGAGTCGGTGCTGAAGGGGCAGCGCGCGGCGGTAGTAGCCGTCGATCCGCGCGATGGCGGCGTGCTGGCCATGGTATCGAGCCCCAGCTACGATCCCAATCCCTTTGTCAGGGGCATCGGCTATCAGGCCTACCGTTCGCTGCTCGATAACCCGGACCGGCCGCTGATTAACCGGGTCACCCAGGGTCTCTATCCGCCCGCGTCGACGGTGAAGCCCTACATGGCGCTGTCGGCGCTGTCGGCGGGCGTTATCACGCCAACCACTTCCTTCTTCGGCGCGCCGACCTGGACGCTGCCGGGGACCCAGCGCCGCTACCGCGACTGGCTGAAGAGCGGCCACGGCATGCTTAACGTCACCAAAGCGATAGAAGAATCGGCGGATACCTTCTTCTATCAGGTGGCGTTTGAGATGGGTATCGACCGCATTCACGAGTGGCTAAGCAAGTTTGGCTACGGTCAGTCTACCGGCATCGATCTTAACGAAGAGTATGCCGGGGTGCTGCCGAGCCGGGAGTGGAAACAGCGGGTGCATAAAAAACCGTGGTATCAGGGGGATACCATTTCCGTTGGTATCGGACAGGGATACTGGATTGCCACGCCGATCCAGATGGTCAAGGCGCTGACGACCCTGATTAACAACGGCAAAGTGCAAAATCCGCATCTGCTTTACTCCATGAAGCAGGGTAATAAGGTCGAGCGCTATCAGCCGCCGCAGGATCTGCCGCAGGTTGGCGATCCGCATTCGCCGTACTGGGGCGTGGTGCGCAACGGCATGTACGGCATGGCGAACCTGCCAAACGGCACCGGCTATAAGCTGTTCCATACCGCGCCGTACCAGATCGCCGCAAAATCCGGGACGTCCCAGGTCTTCAGCCTGAAGGAGAACCAGACCTACAACGCGAAGATGATCCCGGTGCGCCTGCGCGACCATATCTTCTATACCCTGTTTGCCCCCTATCAGCATCCGAAGGTGGCGATGGCGCTGATTCTGGAGAATGGCGGCGGCGATGGCGTGGTTGCGGGACCGACGGCGCGCGCCATCCTCGACCATATTTTCGACCCGGCCAACGCGCCGGCGGAACAGGGCGCGACGTCGACGGTGCCGCAGGTGGAGAGCGCCGACGCGCAGTAAACGTTATTCACTCTGAGCATAAGCGTTAGCGGATTGGTTATTTGCCGCCGCCGGCGCTTTTGCTCATAGTAGCGTTCTGTGTTGCTGTGAAAAAAGGCGCTCTGATGTCGTTAAGCCGAAATACGCTTCTTCTTGTACAAACCGGGACTCCGCCGGATGAAATCGTCTCCGACCACGGCGATCTTCCCCTCTGGTTTGGCAATTTGCTGGCGCCGTGGCGCAAAAAAATCAGCGTGGCGCGCGTCTATGCCGGAGAGCCGCTTCCCGCGCCGGATAACGCGACCATCGCGGTGATTACCGGCTCCTGGGATATGGTGACCGAACGCCTGCCGTGGAGTGAAATGACCGCGGCCTGGATCCGCGAGGCGATGGCGATAGAGATGCCGCTGTTTGGCGTCTGCTACGGGCATCAGTTGATGGCGCATGCCCTGGGGGGTGAGGTGGACTACCATCCAGCCGGACGCGAAGCCGGGAGTAAAACCATTTCGCTGTCCGCACACGGCCTGGCGGATCGTCTGCTGGCTGACCACCCGGCGCCGTTCAGCGCGCACCTCACGCATATGCAAACGGTCACCCGATTACCGCCAGGGGCGAAGGTGCTGGCTTCGTCGCAGCACGATCCTCACCAGATTGTACGCTACGGCGCGCATGCCGTTTCTACGCAGTTTCATCCGGAGATCACCCCGGCGATTGCCCGCTCGCTGATCGCATTCCGCCAGGCGGCGCTGCGCAACGAGGGGGTTGACCCTGACAGGCTGAGTCGTGACGTTGTGGAGAGCCCGGTGGCCTCGGCGATTCTGACCCGCTTTGTCGCAGGCTACCTGCAGCCAGACCTGAACCCGGCTTAACCTCAGCGCTGTTTTTCCGCGAGCCAGGCCGCCGTTTCACCGAGGATTTCGTCGGAAAACGTTGAATCCGCGGTCATCCGCGCCAGAATTAACGCGCCGACCATGGCCGACCAGCTGCCAATCGCCGCGCGGCGGCTGGCTTCAGCGTCCCGATCATCCATCGCTTCACTGAGCTGCGCTATCTGCCGCTGCAGCCGCGCGCTCATTTCGTCACGTGCCGGTTCGGACTGGCGGATGGTCTCCGCCGCCAGCGCCGCCAGCGGGCAGCCGCTGGCAAAATTATCCCGATGTTCGGGGGAAAGATAACGCTCGATTTGCGCGACGACGTCGTTTTTCGCCGCGTCGTTCTCTATCTTCAGTTCCGCGAGGGTTTGGGCGATCAGGTCATCCTTCGATTTGAAGTAGCCGTAGAATCCGCCGTGGGTCAGACCGGCTGATTTCATAATATCGGTGACCGTGACCGCGTCAAAACCCCGCTCGCGAAACAACCGCCCGGCGGCGGTCAGGATTGTCTGCTTATTCTCTTCAACCTGTTTTCTGCTCACTCTCATGGCGTCGTCCTGCTGCGAAAATATTTATGATGACCATCATATAACATTATTTACAGCATACCCAGCCCGTGCCATTATACATGATGACCATCATGTATAAATTGAGGAGTACACCTATGAGCAGTGAATCAGCGGTGCTGGTAACCGGCGCATCGACCGGAATTGGCGCAGTCTATGCCGAACGTTTTGCCCGCCGCGGCCACGACCTGGTGCTGGTCGCGCGTAATCACGAGCGCCTGACGGCGTTGGCCGAGCGGCTGCGCGACGAAACCGGCGTTCAGGTCGACATCCTGCAGGCCGACTTAACCCAGGATAGCGACATCGCCGCCGTGGAGCAGCGGCTGCGGGAAGACGCGCGTATTGGGATTCTGGTCAACAATGCCGGCACCTCGATTCCCGGTGATTTCCTTCACCAGAGCAGTGACGATATCACTCGCCTGATTACCCTCAACGTGACCTCTGTGGCTCGCCTGGCGAACGCCATCGCGCCGCGTCTGGCCGAGGCCGGAGAGGGGGCGATAGTCAACATTGCGTCGGTCGTTGGGCTGGGTCCGGAAATGGGGTTGACCGTCTACGGCGCCACGAAAGCCTTTGTGCTGTTTCTCTCGCAGGGGCTCGACGTTGAGCTGAGCGCGAAAGGCGTATATGTTCAGGCGGTACTGCCGGCGGCAACGCGCACCGAGATTTGGCAGCACAGCGGCAAAGACGTGGATACCATTCCCGGCGTCATGGAGGTGGATAAACTGGTGGATGCCGCCCTGGTGGGGTTCGACCGCCGCGAATCGGTGACCATACCGCCGCTGCATGATGAAACGCAGTGGCAGGCGCTGAACGCGACGCGTCAGGCCTTGCTCCCCGGCTTTGCGCAATCTGAACCCGCGGCCCGTTACCTGGCCCGATCGTGAGTTTGTCGCACCGTGTATCGGAAAGGAGAGTCGATACACGGTGCGACAACATCCCGCCATGTCACGCTTGGCGCAGATACCACGCACCGGGAAAAATCGTGACAACGTCACAAGTTGAGGGCGAATAACCAATAAAAAAGCCGATAAGGTGAGTTATCGGCTTTCAAGGTTAATGCGAAAACAAATTTACTGCGCCAGCAGCTCCTGGGCGGTACGTTCTACCAGGCTCAGCAGCACCTTCACGTCCTCTAACGTCACGATCGGGTTCAGCAGCGTCAGCTTCAGGCAGGTGACGCCGTTGTGCTCAGTCACGCCGACGTTAGCGCGACCGGAAGCCAGCAGCGCATCGCCAACCCGCTGGTTGAGCAGGGCGATCGCGGCATCGTCGCTGCCCGCCATCTGCTGCGGACGTGAACGGAACAGCACACTCGCCAGCTGCGGCTGCATGACCAGCTCCAGCGTCGGCTGCGTTGCGACGTAATCCGCCACGTTCAGCGCCATCGTCACGCCGTGGTCGATGATTTCCGCGTACTGCTTCTGGCCCAGCGCTTCCAGACCCATCCATAGCTTCAGCGCGTCGAAGCGGCGGGTGGTCTGCAGCGATTTGGATACCAGGTTCGGTACGCCGTGCTCTTCATCGAACTCGGAGTTCAGATAGGCCGCCTGATAGCGCATCAGCTCATAGTGACGGGCTTCTTTTAACAGAAACGCGCCGCAGCTGATGGTCTGGAAGAACTGCTTGTGGAAATCCAGGGTGATGGAGTCCACTAAGTCAATGCCGTCCAGACGATCGCGATACTTCTCGGACATCAGCAGGGCGCCGCCCCAGGCCGCGTCAACGTGCAGCCAGATCTGGTGCTCAGCCGCGACGGCCGCAATCTCGCGCAGCGGGTCGATTGCCCCGGCGTCGGTGGTGCCGGCGGTGGCGACGATCGCCATAATCTGTTCGCCGTTAGCCTGCGCCTCGGCGATTTTCGCTTTCAGATCCGCCACGTCCATCCGCGCGAATTCGTCGGTTTTCACCAGCGTCACGGAACGGTAGCCGAGGCCCATCAGCGCCATGTTCTTCTGCACCGAGAAGTGGGCGTTTTCTGAACACAGCACTTTGTACTGACGAATATCGCCCGGCAGACCATCCTGCTGGATGGAATGACCCCGGCGGGCAAAGAAGGCATCGCGCGCCAGCATCAGGCCCATCATGTTGCTCTGGGTGCCGCCGCTGGTGAAAACGCCCGCATCGCCGGCACCGTAGCCGACCTGAGCGCGCAGCCATTCAATCAGCTTGATCTCGATGATGGTGGCTGACGGGCTTTGGTCCCAGGAGTCCATGCTCTGGTTGGTGGCGTTAATCAGCACTTCCGCCGCCTGGCTAATCACCAGGCTCGGGCAGTGCAGATGCGCCACGCACTGCGGGTGATGTACCGACAGGCTGTCTTTCAGGAAGTACTCGATCGCACGTTCAATCGCCGCCTGGTTGCCCAGACCCTGTTCGTTGAAATCAAGGGTGATGCGCTCACGCAGTTCGTCAACGCTTTTCCCCTGATACATTTCAGGCTGCTGCAGCCACTGCGCTACCGCCTGGCTGGTCTGGGCGATCGCTTGCTGGTAGGCATCAATACTTTGCGCGGAACCAGCAAGAATCGGATTCAACTTGGACATTGCGGTCACTTACTCCACTCAGACCGGTTTTACGCCGGCGGCCAGCAGGGCCTGTTCAAATTTGTCGAAGAAAATTTCCAGCTCAGCGTTGCTGATCAGCAGGGACGGCAGCAGACGCAGTACGCAGCCGTGGCGGCCGCCGCGCTCGAGGATCAGACCCGCTTCGAAGCATTTCTTCTGCAGCAGCGCGGAGAGTTCGCCATCCGCCGGGTAGCAGCCCATGTGGTCCGGCGCTTCGTTCGGTTTAACGATCTCGATGCCGATCATCAGGCCCAGACCGCGAACGTGGCCGATAACCGGATAGCGTTTCTGCATCTCGGCCAGCTTGCCTTTCAGCCATTCGCCCTGAGCGGCGGTTTTATCCGCAATGTTATTGTCTTTCAAGTGGCGCAGGGTGGTCAGGCCGGTGGCCATCGCCAGCTGGTTGCCGCGGAAGGTGCCGGTATGGTGACCCGGTTCCCAGGCGTCGAACTGCTTTTTGATACCGAGAACGGCCAGCGGCAGACCGCCGCCAACGGCTTTCGACATCACGATAATGTCCGGCTCAATGCCAGCGTGTTCAAAGGCGAAGAATTTACCGGTACGGGCAAAGCCAGCCTGAACTTCATCGATGATCAGCAGAATACCGTGTTCCTGAGTCACTTTACGGATGCGCTGCAGCCACTCGACCGGAGCCGGGTTGACGCCGCCTTCACCCTGAACGGCTTCAAGAATCACCGCCGCCGGTTTACGCACGCCGCTTTCGACGTCATTGATCAGGTTTTCGAAGTAGTAGGTCAGCGCTTTCACGCCGGCTTCACCGCCGATACCCAGCGGGCAGCGATACTGGTGCGGGTAAGGCATAAACTGCACTTCCGGCATCATGCCGTTAACCGCCGCTTTTGGTGACAGGTTGCCGGTGACCGACAGCGCGCCGTGGGTCATCCCGTGGTAGCCGCCGGAGAAGCTGATCACAGAAGAACGGCCGGTGTATTTTTTCGCCAGCTTCAGCGCCGCTTCCACGGCGTCAGCGCCGGACGGACCGGTAAACTGCAGGCAGTATTCTTTGCCTTCGCCCGGCAGCAGGGAGAGCAGGTATTCAGAAAAGCGATCTTTTAACGGAGTGGTCAGATCGAGAGTATGTAACGGCAAGCCGCTGGTAATGACACTTTGGATGCTCTGCAGCACATCAGGATGGTTGTGGCCGAGTGCCAGAGTACCTGCGCCGGCAAGGCAGTCCAGATACTGTTTATTATCCGCATCGGTCAGCCAGACGCCTTCCGCTTTGGTAATCGCAAGGGGCAGCTTGCGCGGGTAGCTCCTGACATTCGATTCGAATTCAGCCTGACGGGCCAAAAAGGTATCGTTGTTTGCATCTAATAAATCTGCGCCTAAAGTATCAATACGGACTTTATCCGTCATCATATCACTCCCACAACCAGCGTTACGGTTGAGCGCTGGTTGAATAAATTGGTGTAAGAAATTGAATCGCCATGCATTAAAGCGGGCACAATATATGGCTTTTTAGATACGCATTCAACGTTTTATTGATTAAGGTATATTTACGTTATTTTTACACAGGTAAAAACCAACGTAACCATTTGATTTAAATCAGATGTTTTAAAGGATAAAAGACCTTTAAAATTGTAATTATTAGTGAGGAAGTTTCTCGTTTTTTAATACTGCCGCGCAGGCATTGCTGGCGAAAAGTTTCCGCCAGCAATGGCATGACTCAATGCAGCTCAACCGCATAATTTGTTAAAGGTGTGACTTTTTTCACCAACTTATTGTTATATAAAAACTGTTCATAAGCTTCATACCGTGGTTTATCCAGCGCCGCCGGATCGCTGGCAAACAGAGGAAGGGTTTTCAGCCATGCCTGCTTGTTCAGTTCGGTGTTGAGCTCGGGATGCGCGGCGGCAAACGCCTGCCAGGTCTCCTGCGGGTGAGCGCGCAGGTAAGCGACGCCTTTTTGCAGCGCCTTGAGGAAGGCCCTGATTTTCGCCGCGTGGACTTCATCCCGGTTGGCGACAATCACCAGCTCGTCGTAGGCCGGTACGCCGTAATCCTCAACGTTCATCACCTGCGGAACTTTCCCCTGCAGCTTCAGCTCCAGCGCTTCGATATTACGATAGCCGCCAATGACCGCGTCGACCTGTCCGGCCAGCAGGGCGCTGGTCAGCTGGAAGTTCACGTTGATGAGCTTGATGCTTTTGGGATCGATTTTCGCATGCTGCGCCATGGTGGCCAGCGTCGCCTGTTCGATACCGCTCACCGAATACCCCACTTTTTTGCCCTGCAGATCGGCGGGAGATTTTATGTTTTTATCCAGCGCGATCACCGTATTCAGCGGCGAATTAATCAGCGTGCCGACGCGGACCAGCGGCAGCCCTTCATCAGCAAAAAAATGCACCTGCGGCTGGTAGGTAATCGCCAGGTCCGCCTGGCGGGCGGCGACCAGCCGCGGCGGCAGCGCCGGGTCGGACGGCGGCACAATGTTGACGTCCAGCCCTGCGTCTTTAAAGGCGCCAATCTGTTCGGCCACCAGGATCGGCGCATGGTCGGGATTGATATACCAGTCCAGCACCAGGGTGAGTTTCTCGTTGGCCAGCGCCTGACCGCTGAACAGCGCGGCAAGCGTCATACCGGCATAAACACATTTATGCATGGTTAGTCCTTATATTTAAGAGCGTTATTCCGGCGTCCAGTTAATCAGCCGGTGTAAGAAAGCATCCACCGCCAGCCAGAGCAGGACGGTCAGTAGCACCAGAATAAACAGGGCCGCAAAGCAGATATCGGTTTGCAGACGGGCGTTGGCGTTAAGCATCACGTAGCCCAATCCTTCGGCTGAACCGACCCATTCGCCGATGATCGCCCCGATGGGGGCGACGGCTGCCGCCATCCGCAGGCCGGAACCGAGGGCCGGAAGGGCGGCCATCAGGCGAACGTGGCGCAGCTGTGCGCCAAAAGAGGCCCCCATCGTGCGCGCCAGATCGAGATAGTCGTGGTTAACCCGGCGCAGACCGTCAAAAAACGCCGAGGTGACGGGAAAGAAAATCACCAGCACCGCCATCATGACCTTAGCGCTCATGCCGAAACCGAACCACAGCACCAGCAGCGGGGCAAGGGCGAAAACCGGGATCGCCTGACTGGTCAGCACCAGCGGCATCAGCCAGCGCTGAAGGCGGGGCGAGACAATCATGCTCAGCGCCAGGATCACGCCGAGCAGAACGCCGAGCGCGAGGCCGCTGAGGATCTCGCTCAATGTGATCAGCGTGTGTTCGCCGAGGTACGCGCGGTTGACCCACAGAGCGCTTGCCACCGCCGAGGGGGAAGGCAGCAGGAAAGCGGGAATGCCACTGCGGGTCGCCAGCCACCAGAGCAGCAGCAGGCCGCAGAACACCACGGCGGCGCGAAACAGTTTTGCGCTCATCCGTTAGCCCTTATGAGCTGTTGCAGTAGCTCCGCCTGGCTGGCCAACAGCGCCGGGTCATCCGGCGCGCGCGGCGGCATGCCGGAGAGGTGATGCCCGTCGTCAATCCCGCCGGGAGCGGGGGAAAGGACCAGCAGACGGTGGCTCAGGCGGCAGGCTTCCATCGGGTCGTGGGTGATCAGCACGACGGTGCGGTTTACCAGCAGCCCGGCGGCCAGGGTCTGAATGCGCGTGCGGGTAATCGTGTCGAGCGCGGAAAAGGGCTCGTCCATCAGCACGATGGGCCGGTCTTCGTAGAGCGTACGCGCCAGCGCCGCACGCTGGCGCATGCCGCCTGAGAGGGCGGCAGGGCGGTCGCCGGCGCAGTGTTCAAGGCCAACCTGCTGTAACAGCGCGGCAACCCGCCGATGGTCCACGCGTTCCCCGCGCAGACGCGCGCCAAGCGAGACGTTGTCGCGCACGCTTAACCACGGATACAGCAGATCTTTTTGCCCCATCCACGCCAGCCGTTTGTCTATTGGCTGCCCGTCGCTGGCGCGAACCTCACCAGCGGTGGCTTTTGCCAGCCCGGCGATAGTACGCAGCAGGCTGGTCTTTCCGGCACCGCTGGCCCCCAGCAGCGATATCCACTGGCCGCCGGGGATAGTGAACGTCAGATTGTCAAAGATCTGACGCGAGCCAAAGCGCAGGCCCAGGCCGCGCACCTCAATTCCGGGAGCCGTCACGCCTGGCACTCCGCGACGGCGTTGAGGCCCATCTGCCAGAAGTTAGCCTCCAGACGCGTGGCGGTGGTGAAAATAGCGCTGAGTTCAGCGAAACGCGCCTCGCCGCCGCGCTGCCGCCAGAGGGTTTCCAGCAGGCCGATGGCGTTATTGACGCCGTTCAGGTAGCCCTTATCGCCGTAGTTGCGGATCCACGAGGCGTAAGTATTGTCAGCTAAGTGGGTCGCCGGATCGTGCAGCAGGCTGAGGCCGATTTCCGCGTAGCCGGCCACGCAGGGCATCAAGGCCGCCAGCAGATCCAGCGCGTCGCCGGAGTGGCCGATGTCCAGTACGTAGCGGGTGTAGTTGACGGTTTCCACGGCTTCCGTTTCGGCGGCCATCGTCGCTTCATCCAGCCCCCATTCCCGGCAGTAGCCAACGTGGAGCGGCAGTTCGTCGAGAATGGCGTTCATCGACGCGGCGGCAGCGCGCATTTCCGCCAGGGTGCGCAGCTTGCTGACCAGCAGGGCGTAGCTGCGGGCGAAGTGGATCAGAAACAGATAGTCCTGCGTCAGATAGCGGCGAAATGCGGGCTCGGGCAGAGTTCCGTCGGCGAGCTGGCGCAGGAAGGGGTGGGCGACGTAGTGCTGCCAGTCGGCGCCGGCCTGCTGACGCAGACGACCATAAATACCCTGGGTAAACGCGGGAAGAATCACAGGACCTCCTGAAAAAAGGGAGATCCGGGCGTGCTGAAAGAAGTGTGAACAGGCAATGGCGCAAAACTGGCGGAAATGCCGACCCGTCCCTTCGCTGGCATGACCCAGATCAGGTTCAAAGGGTTCGGCTTACGCCATCTCAGCCCTCACGGGACACCCCTCGGTTTGGCCCCTGTTATACGACATTCCCTTTTTGATTACAATGCTGTGAATTTTATGGGGAAAGGTGACGTTGTCACGCGTGAGTGTCGCGAGAAAGGACTTTGTGCATCGTGGTAGCCCGGCGGCGGCGGATGCCTTGCCGGGCGCGTATTATCAAAGGATCAGTGAAATTCTACCCAGCTGGCGCCGCTGTCCGCTGAACGTACGCACTTCTCGACCCAGTGCACGCCGAGCGCCCCGGCTCTGGCATCCGGATACCAGAAGTTTTCCAGCAAAGCCGCGTCGCGACGGTCGGTCGCATCCATGGCGATGGCAAAACGGCGATACAGATTCGACCAGGCCTCAAACAGCCCTTCGGGATGGCCGCCGCCGATCCGGTCGTCCTGCAGGGCCAGCGGATCGAGATAGGACATTCCGCGTTCGAGGATGCGCACCGGCTCGCCCTGAATTTCGTAGCGCAGCTGGTTCGGCTGTTCATCCCACCACTCCAGGCTGGCTTTCTCCCCGACGATGCGGACTTTCTGTCCGTGCATTGAGCCGCTGTTGACCGCCGAGCACCACATCGACCCTACGGCGCCGTTGTCGTACTCCATCAGCACATGCGCGTTATCCTCCAGCGGCGCGCGGCTTTTGACAAAGCTCTGGCGGGAGCACATCAGGCGAGTGATATTAAGCTTCGGCGCCATGGTCTCCGCCAGGAACAGCGGGTGGGTGGCCAGATCGCCCAGCACGTAGCTGGGACCGACAAATTTCGGGTCCACCCGCCAGCGGGTGCTGGGGTTATCCTGCTCTACCGGCTGGTTATGGAAACCGTGGGCGAACTGCATATTGATGATGCGGATCTCGCCCAGCAGCCCTTGTTCAATCATCTGCCGCGCCTGCAGAATCAGCTGATGCCCGGCGTAGCCGTAGGTGACGCCGATGATTTTGCGCTGTTTTTCGCTCAGGGCCACCAGCGCATCGGCCTCTTCGCCGGTAAAACAGAGCGGTTTTTCGCAGACCACATGCAGTCCGGCCTCCAGCGCCGCGCGGCAAATGGCGTAGTGGGTGTTGTTTGGCGTGGCGATGGAGACCGCTTCAATGCCGTCTTCCCGCGCCGCCTCTTCGCGAAACAACGTTTGGTAGTCGGGGTAACAGCGCCCGGCCTCCACGCCCAGCTGCTGGCCAAACTCGTGCCCGCGCCGGGGGTCAATATCAAAGGCTCCGGCCAGCAGGGTAAACGATCCGTCACGCAGCGCCGCAGAGCGGTGAATATAGCCAATCTGGCTGCTTCCGCCGCCGCCCACCATGCCCCAGCGCAAGGAGCGGCCAACAGGTTTCATACCGTTAATCATGTGTTTTCTCCCGATTAAAAACCAACCGAGCGCAGGTAGCGCAGGCTTTCCGTGACCGCCTGCAGGCTGCCCTCGACGTTGCGCGGATCGCGCTCTTGCTCAATGGTGATCCAGCCCTGATAGCCCCGCTTGTCGAGAAAGGCGCGCACCGCCGGATAATCAATGGCGCCGCTGCCGAGCGGGCACATCACCCCCTCCGCGCAGGCGGAGAAGAAGTCGATGCCGCGGGAAATCACGCTCCTGAACACCTGCGGGTCGACATCTTTAAAGTGCAGGTAGTCAAGGCGGTCAAAATGGCGATCCAGCCAGCTGATGGGGTCCATACCCGAATAGAAGAGATGGCCGGTGTCGAGACATAAACCGGCTACGTCATGGGGGATTTGCGCCGCCAGCAGATCGATTTCATCGGCAAACTCAATGCAGCCGCCGGCGTGAGGATGGATAACCGGGCGAACGCCGTACTCCTGCCACGCCAGTCGACTGATGGTCACAATGTGGTCGACCATCCGCTGCCAGTCGGCGGGTGACAGGCGGGGAGCCAGCTCGCCGCGCCCGGCATATTTCGCCCGCTGCGGATTGCCGAAATCAATAATGACCAGATAAGGCGGCTGGAAGGGGTTGCCCGGCGTCTTTTCCGCCGACGGCACCTGCGACAGGTTGCGGCAGAGGTTATGCGTCAGTTCGACAATATTCGCGAAGTTCTCTTCGCTGACCAGATCGTCGAAGATCGTTCCGGCAACCAGCGACAGCCCCTGTTTATTCAGCGCTGCGCTGAGTTCATCGGCCCGGGTCGGCAGATAGCTCCACGGGCCCAGTTCAATGCTTTTATAACCGGCGGTCGCCGCTTCTTCCAGTACCTTGGACCACGGCGGCAGATAAGGGTTTTTGGGATCATCGACGCCCCAGCTGCACGGCGCGTTGGCAATATGTATGGTCATGATGGCTTCCTTTTCAGATGAGGAGAAAACATGACCAGTATTGAATGAAAATTTCATATCCAACAATGATGAAATTTAAATTCTTTGATGGGATTCAAGGTTTATTTTGATATCATAAATGATGGTTTTTTATCAAACGAAGCGCTGAAGCGGGGCGCGGCGACTTTACCCGCGCCTGCGGCAATCAGAGGTTTTCCTTAGTGAGGAGGTCAAACGGCTGCAGAGCGTTGATAAACGCCGCCTGCGGCTGGCTGGCGGCGTGGACAAACGCGTTGATGGTGGCGGCGGCAAATTCGTCAAGCCGATGGGTAAGCATGAGATCGATAGTGCCGTCAATTAGCGCCAGCTCGCCGCTCTCCACCGGGCCATGACAAATCAGGGTGACCTGATGCTGGCGCTGGCGCGCGCGCAGGGCGGCGACAATACCTTCCACGCCGCCGCAGGGCGCGTAAATGGCTTTCAGATCGGGGTACTGTTGCAGCATCTCTTCCGTAACGTGGCGCGCGATATCGGCGCGTTCGTGGCTGCGCACCGGTTCAAGCACCCGATCGCCTTTGCCCTGTTCACGCAGGTAGGAGCGGAAACTTATCTCGCAGCTTTCCTGACAAATAAACCGGTTATCGCCGACGATAATGCCAATTTCCCCGTCGTCGCGGCACAGCCTGTCCACCGCCCAACCGGCGGTGCGGCCCGCTTTCTGGTTATCCAGCCCGATATAGCCGTTACGCTGCGGGATGCTCATATCGGAGAGCAGGGTGAAGACACTGACGCCTTTCTCGATGGCCTGCACGACCGCATGGCGGATAAGCGGATTATCCAGCGCGACAATACCGATAACGTCGACCGTATCGCTCAGGCGGGCGATCGCGGCGGCCATATCGTCGATGGCGCTAATATCATAATGCAGAAAAGCGGGGGCCTGCGCCGGGCTATGCCACGGTAACGCCGCCTGCTCAAGCGCCTGCGCCAGCTGATGGTAAAACGAGTGTGACTGCTGTAGCAGAATGAAGCCCATTCTGAGGGCAACCGCCGGCCGATCCGCCGCCAGCCGATAGCGGGATTGCTCCAGCGCGAAGCCTAAGCGCCGCGCGGATTCCAGCACTTTACGTTCGGTGCTCTCTTTCACGGGTGTGCGTTTATTGAGCACCCTGTCCACCGTCGCAATACCGACTCTGGCCTCTTTGGCGATATCCGCCATGGTGACTTTTTTTGCTGACATGATTCTCTTCCTTTGAGGGTACTGATAAAAAACTATCATTATAGTGACAGGCAAACAGCGAAGCGGGTCAGACTTAAGGAAAATCATTTCGCCGCACTGGCTTCATTGACCTGATATTCAACCGCCAGGGTCTACACTAAGTGCATCCCCACTCAGGAACAGGATGTTATGACGTATTCCCTCTCAAAAAAATTCCTCGCCGCCACCTCTGCGCTGCTACTGATCTCCATGAGCGCGGTCCCGGCCAGCGCCGCCGCCGATAATAGCGACGCGGTCTCTCCGCTCAGCGCCGGAAATGGCTTAAGCGAAGCGGCAAAGCAGTATCTCCTGCGCTATCCCTCCCGCAGCGGCGTGGACGGCAAAACCGCCCGCGAAGATACCGCCGCGGTCTTTATTCCGTTTGGCGCCACCCCGGAAGGGGGATGGCCGGTCGTGGTCTGGGCACACGGTACCGTGGGCGTGGCTAATCACTGTGCGCCGTCGTTAAACCCGCGCAGCGATCGCGATAAGCAGTACCTGAACACCTGGCTGTCGCTGGGCTACGCGGTGGTCGCGCCGGATTATGCCGGTCTGGGTTCGTCTGGTCTGCACCACTATCTTAATGCCCGCGGCGAAGCGTGGAGCGTGCTTGATAGCGTTCGCGCCGCCCTGAAACAGTTCCCGCTGAAAAATGAACTCATTCTGGTCGGACAGTCGCAGGGCGCGCACGCCGCGTTCGCCAGCGCCGGATATCAACCCCACTACGCGCCGGAGCTGAATGTTCGCGCAACGGTGCTGACCGGGACGCCGTATTTTGAGAAGGGGACCACCGCAGCCGACATTCTTCCGCCGGCAGGCGGCAAAGCGCCGAGCGGCGGCGACCCGAAAATACCCTATATTTTCTATATTTACCTCTCGGCTGCCGATAGCAACCCGCAGCTTAATCCGGCTGATTATTTCCAGGATAAAGCGCTGCCGCTGCTGAAAGAGGCGAACAATTTATGCATTACGCCGCTCAACGATGAAGTGATGAAGGCCGGTCTGAATGCGGCTAACGCCCTGAAGCCGGGGGTGGATTCGCTGTTAAACGCCAGCGTGGGCGCCATGCTCTACCCGACGCTGAAAATCGCTCACCCGGTGTTTATCGGTATTGGCAGCGCGGATATTAATGTGCCGACGGCGATGCAAAAACGCTTTGCGGACGCGGTGAAAAGCGCGGGAACCCGTGCGGACGTGCATATTTATGAGGGGCTGGATCATAGCGGTACGGTTAACCCGTCTTTACGCGACTCGGTGCCGTTTTTGATTAAGACGCTCAACGATAAGCGGTAGCGGCGAAGGGATGATGAGCCGCCCTGAGCAAGGGGGCGGTTCAGCACAGGTATGGCGTTGATTACCAGTATTTGGGGAGCAGATAGCCATACATAACGACGGCGACAACAATCATCAGCGTAATAATCGCCCAGTCGGCTTTTAGTGATTTTACCGCGTTCATAATTTCCTCTTTTTTCAATGAATCACCGGGTAACGTTACCGCCGTCGCGCCTGCATGTAGGTGATGGAGATCACATAAAAAATATTTGTCATACAAATAAAGCGTGTCGATTTTTAAATATTGTTAGCAATATTTTGTCCGCTCATTCGTCTACCTCAGCACAGGCTAATATTCACGAGCATTATGAGGAAAACAGAAGATGAGAGATTTCGATATGCACGGTCAGCACCACCATCAGCGCTTTGGCCGTCACAGAATGGCAAAACCGCTTATTATCGGCGTGGCGCTAATCGCCATTCTTGGGCTGCTGGTAATGTCGCTGTGGAATGCGCTGCTGCCGGCAATTCTTGGCGTGAAGAGCATCGGTTTCTGGCAGGCGTTAGGGATTCTGGCGCTGTCGCGGATCCTGTTCGGCGGCCTCGGTTTTCGGCCGGGCATGTTTGGCATGGGGCACGCCCGGCGTCGGATGCACGAACGCTGGATGAACATGAGCCCCGAGCAGCGCGAGGAGTTTGCTCAGCGCTTCGGCCGCCGCGGGCATCACGGCCCCTGCGGCTGGCGCGACCGCCGCGGCGAGCATGGGCCGCAGCAAGAGAGTCCGGCTAAAAACGCGGATCCCGAGTGAACACAATGAAAAACGGCATCGTGGCGGAGTCACGGCTTGTTTCCGCCCTCAACGCCTGCCGTTCGCGGCTGAAGGCTTTTATCCGCGGACGGACCCCGCTGCGCGATGAGGCGGACGATATCCTGCAGGAAGTGACGTATCAGCTCATTCGCGTCGAGCAACCGGTGGAGAATATCGCCGCCTGGTTGTTCCGGGCGGCGCGTAACGAGATGACCGACAGGGCAAGAAAAAAGCGCGAGCTGCCGCTGGCGGGCGGCTTCAGCGAGGAGGAAGAGGGCGATTTTCCCGAGGATGAGCTGGCCGAAACGCTGTTTGGCGTTGCGCAAACGCCGGAGGATGAGTATCTGAAAGCGCTGCTCTGGGAGGAGTTAAGTCAGGCGCTCTCGGAGCTACCGCCTGCCCAGCGTGAAGCCTTTGAGAAAACCGAACTGCATGGCTACAGCTACCGGGAGCTGGCAGAGGAGTCCGGCGTCAGCGAACAGGCGCTGCTCTCACGTAAGCATAAAGCGGTACTCTACCTTCGCACCCGCCTGCGCGCGCTGTACGATGAACTGCTGGCCGGTTAGGCGTATTCCGGCTCCTTTCACAGGACGCCGGATGATGATGGCTTATAGTCCCAGGCCGTAAGGAACACGCTAATCGCGCATTCGGCGAGAGGCTCAAGCGTTTCTGCCGCCAGCGCATTTTGCGCAATTAAGGCTCCCGGCAGCGGATAGCCCATAATCGCGCCGAGAAACGCCGTCGCCTGGAGCTACGGGTCGCTGAGGGTCAGCAGACCTTCGTCTTGTTTCTGCGCCAGGATATCGCTCAGCGCCTGCAATACGCGGCCTGAGGGGCGCTGTTCGAGCGTGATGTAAAGCTCGGGCTTTTGCACCAGCACCTGGATCAGCAGGCGCTGAAAGTGAATATTCTCCGGCGCATAAAAGTGTTGTTGCACCACTTTCGCAAACGCAAGGTCAGCAGCGTCCCGGTGAGCATACCGCCGATCACCGCGGCGCCAATCTCACGCTGGCTGGAAGCGCCGGCGCCGGTAGAGAGTACCTTCTTTGTTAATCATCAGATTCACTCCGCTAGTTTATTTACTTTACAGCAAAGTAAATAAACTGTTTAAACAAGCGTTCATCTGTACAAAGAGTAACGGGGAAAGCGAGGGGGGATGAGCAGGAAACGACTGCTCAGGATTTAAAACATGCCGTTGCCGCTGGCGGTTTTTTGCGGAACGTTCTGGGTCACGTCCCAGTGTTCAACGATTTTATGCTGCTCGTCGACGCGGAAGATATCGATAATTGCCCGCGTCACGCCCGGCTCGCGACCGGTGACCTCAACGTGCAGGATCACATGATCGCCATCGACAAACGCCTGCTTAATGTCGCTGTGCGAGTCGGGATATTTGTTCTTCAGGAAGGCGATAAATTGCTCAAAGCCTGCAACGCCGTCTTTCGCCATCGGGTTATGCTGTACGTAGCGGTCTCCCAGATAGGGTCTGGCGGCGGCAAAGTCTTTGTCATTTAACGCTTTATTATAAAAATCAATCACATTCTTTTTATTCAGCTGTTCATTTTCACTGTTGCCCGCAAAAACGGCGGGCGTCAGAGCGCAGAATAAGGCAAAGGCGACGATCGTTTTTTTCAACATACATCCTCCGGTGGGGTTGATACCAGGCGCCTGGCCTGTCAGGTGAGTGCATCAGCTTCCCCAGCGGCTTTTCAGGTAGTTAACGGCCTGCTGGGTTTGCGGCTGATTGAGGTAATTCTCTCTGAATAAAATCGTGCCCTGAATTTGCGGCATGGATTCATTCAGATCAAGCTGCTTTTTCAGCTCCGGCACGCCGCCGCTAATCATCCAGTCAGGTTCGTTTTTCGATGGCTCGCCAACTTTGTACAGCGCCACGCCGATATAGAGGCGGGTATGGGTGGGTTTCACCACGTCAGCCCACCACTTTGCCAGCACATCGTAGCGGGCCGCGTCGCGGGCGAAAGGCCAGTAAATCTGCGGCGCGATGTAGTCCAGCCATCCCTGCTGGACCCAGAGGCGGGTATCCGCATACGACTCATCGTAGGCCGCTGCGCCGCGGGTATCTGAACCCGCCGGATCGTGGGAGCGGTTGCGCCAGACGCCTGCCGGACTGACGCCAAATTCAACATCGGGATTCAGCTGCTTGATGGTGCGGGAAACCTGCTCAATCAGCAGCTGCGTGTTGTGCCGCCGCCAGTCCGCTTTCGCGGCAAAGCCCTGGCCGTACTGCTGGAACGTCCGGTTGTCGTTAAGGGCCGATCCCGGTGATTCGGTGTAGAAGTAATCGTCGAACTGGACGCCGTCAACCGGGTAATGTTCCACAACCTCGGCCACGATGCTGGTGATCCAGTCGCGCACTTCCGGGATGCCCGGATCGAGCACGAAGCGATCGCCGGAGGTGCGAATCCACTCAGGGTGCAGGACGTATACGCTGGCGGGAACCTGCGACAGCGTGCTGTTCAGTTCGGTGACGGTTTTCGGACGCGTATTAACCGAGACGCGATAGGGGTTAAACCAGGCATGAACGCGCATGCCGCGCTTATGGGCTTCATCCAGCATCAACTTGAGTGGATCGTAGCCCGGATCCTCACCGATTTTGCCGGTCAGCATATCGGACCACGGCAGAATCTTCGATGGCCAGAGCGCGGTGCCATCCGGTTTCACCTGGAAGAAGACGGTGTTAATGCCGAGGCTTTTTAAATTATCCAGCTTGGCAACCAGCGCCTGCTGCTGCAGGGCGATGCGCCGTTCGGCGCTAATGCCGCCGTTGACGGATTCCAGCGGCGGCCAGTCGAGGCGCGACACTGTCGTCAGCCAGACGCCGCGCACCGGCTCCTGGCTTTTGGGTAACGTCGGCTGGCGGGCCGCGGGCGGCATGGGCGTGACAAGAGAAACGGGCGGTTTGCTACCGCAGTGGGCCAACAGCAGCGCGGTAGCTATAGCTACCGCGGATATTTTCACCTTGTTCAGAATAAACTTACGAGAGCGGATCGTCATCATATTTGCCAGCTTTTCTGGTCATCGCACAAAAGAGTCATTTTCGTATTATTCGGCTTTAAGTCAATCATTCGGCTTTAAGTCAATCATTTAGCTACAGATGCGGCGGCATAAGCACGCAAACCTCAGACGAAGAAAACGTCTCCTTCGCCGCGCAATGGTTTGCCATGATATATCATTGATATGCATTAAAACTTGATCGGTTCAGGGCGAGTATAAACAGGATTTATTAAAATTTGGCCAAACAATTGACCTTTGGCCTTTTCCGGCGAGTCAAACTGGATTAGCACAATGAACTATTCATCATCACGCCATCGTCTGTGGATACTCCTATTTCTGATTGCGCTACTGAGCCTGGGCACCGGGCTTTGCTACTGGCAAATGCAACAAAAGGTGGATCAAGATATCCATTCGCGCCTGCAGCAGGCGATAGCCAGCCTCGATGTGACCGTCTCCCATGCGGAGCAGGCAGCCGATCTGGCTGAGCCTTTTTATGGTAAAAGCTGTAGCGAGAATGTCCTGACGGAGCTGCGCACGCTGGTGGCCACCATTCCCGATGTGCGCACGGTGAATTTAGGTAAGGATAACGAAATATACTGCACCTCGGTTTTTGGCGGGCGTAAATTTCAGTTCGATCGCCGCCAGTATACGCATGGCGCTCTGCGCCTGCTGAGCGGCAGCGAAATCACGCCGTTTCATCCCTTGATGGTTTACAGCGAACAGGATGAGCGGGGAAATACGATTCTGGTTGGCGTTGACGGCTATTATTTATACAACATTCTGACCGTTCTTGATGGCGATGCGCATCTCTATCTTCAGGTTGGCGATCGTATAATGACCCGCAAAGGGGAAGTGACGGCGACGCCGCATATCAAGGTTCCCGTGCGCCTGGCCTCTGAGCTGTTTACTTATTCGGTTATTGCCGACCGCGGCTACGCCTCTGGCGTCGGTGCGTTTATCCGCTATGAGCAACACAAGCTTGTCGCCATTATTCTGGCCTCCTTGCTGCTCACCTTTTTATTCAGAAACTACCTTCGCTACCGTAATACGATTGAGTATCAGCTCAGAAAGGCTATCGAACTGAAGCAGCTCAAGCCCTATATTCAGCCGATTATCAACAATGACAGCGGAGCGGTTATCGGCGGTGAGGTGCTGGTGCGCTGGGAACATCCGAAGCAGGGATTTATTGCGCCGGATAAATTTATTTCCGTGGCAGAGCAGACCGGCTTGATTAAAGACGTGACGGCGATTTGCTTTGCCGAGGTGATCCGCCAGCTTCGGCGCCATCAATCCGTTATCCCTGGAGGGCTGTTTATTTGCTTTAACACCAGTTCGGTAAACTTTCAGGACGACGAAATAGTGACCCTGTGCCTGACGTTTATCCAGCAGATGAAAGAGGCGCAAGTCCGCCTTGTTCTGGAGATAACCGAGCGGGAGTCGATCGAAAATACCCGGCAAACATCAGCGGTGACGGACAAACTCAGGCGTATCGGCGTCCAGTTTTCGCTGGATGATTTTGGTACCGGCTACGCGAACTACAGCTACATCCAGCAATTTAATCCTGAGATTATCAAAATCGATAAGGTCTTTACCCTCAACATTGTGACCAACACGGCTTCCGCGCTGGTGGTGAAGAATATGGTTAATCTGGCCAGGAAGTTTCATTGCCAGATTATTGCTGAGGGCATCGAGGATAAGGAGCAGCTCACGATGCTCAAAAATATGGGGATTACCCTCTATCAGGGCTATTACTTTTCTAAACCGGTGCCGGTCAATGCGTTTATCCAGATGCTTCCTCGCTCGTTTAGCGAGTCAGGAAGGCGCTAAAGGTGACGCTCTTGCCCACGCAAAACACAGGAAATTAAAAGGTGATCGACTCGGCAAAACCGAGTAATAATGACCCGCTGAAGCTGAAAATTTGACATTATTGAGAAACAACTCAACAACATGGAGGTTGTCTTGTTTGAATCTCATCTCAATATTTTTATCCGCGCGGTTTTCGTTGAAAATATGGCGCTCAATTTTTTCCTCGGTATGTGTACTTTTCTCGCAATCTCCAAAAAAATCGATGTCGCATTTCGCCTCGGGGTAACCGTGACGGCGCTGCTGGCCATTGCGACGCCGATTAACAACCTGATTTACCATTACCTGCTGAAAGAGAACGCCCTGATCGAAGGGGTTGACCTGAGCTTCCTCGATTTCATCACGTTTATCGGCGTTCTTGCGGCGCTGGTGCAGATCCTCGAAATGGTGATCGACAAATATTTCCACGCGTTAAACCATGCTCTGGGGCCGTTCCTGCCGCTGTTAACTATCCACTGCGCCATTTTCGGCGCGACGATTTTTATGGTACAGCGTGAATACAGCTTCCTTGAATCACTGACTTATGGCACCGGATGCGGTATTGGCTGGGCGCTGGCGATTGTGGCGCTGGCTGGCATTCGTGAAAAGCTGAAATATGCCAATATGCCGAAAGGCTTACGCGGTTTAGGCAGCGTATTTATTACCGCCGGCTTAATGTCGCTGGGGTTTATGTCGTTCGCCGGCATCTCGCTGTAGGCTGCGCTGAACGTCGGGGGAGATATTCTGCCGTCCAGACCCTGGGGTTGTACGGCAGAAGGCGCGAAATTATTGCCTCAGCGTTTACTACGGGTAGTTAAACGCATCCGGATGGTTCTCCAGGCTGCCGCTCAGGGCGGCAAAGAGCACCGTCTTGCCATCGATAGAGCGCTCATCGCTAACATTCAGCCAGGTCAGTGTCTCCTGGGCGGTTTTTTCGTCAACGGCGGAATAAAGCCCGGACATCTGTCCGGATTTTTCCGACCACAGCACGGCGAAGCGCTCCGCTGCGCAGTCGTGGGGCTTGCAGACGCTGAGTACCTGATAGACCTCGGCGCCAAGCTTCACCGTCCGGGCAGGCGAGCCCGTGCCGCCGGACTTTATCCAGGCGGGCAGGTTATGCCCTTTAACCATCTGGCTAAAGGCTGCCGGTTCCTTTTTGGCCAGACCGTCCAGCGTCATATCGGTTTGCGCCATGGCGTGGGTGGATGCAGCCAGAAAAGCGATAGCGGTTAAGTGTTTAAGCATAAAATTGCTCCTGCGAACTCTCTGATTCCGTTTGATTACCGGTGATAATGGCTCTGATTAGCTGTTTTTGGTCTGAACCCAAAAAGCGTGGATAAGGCCTGGAATATAGCCGAGGATCGTTAAAATAATATTGAGGATAAACGCCCAACCAAACCCTTTACCCAGCAGTACGCCAAGCGGGGGTAGAATAATCGTCAACACAATTCGCCAAAAACCCATAATATCTCCCTGTTAAGAGAGTTAGCTCATAATTATTTTAGCGGTTGCGCCTGTTTTTGCAAATTTTAACTTTTTGAATAATAAGACTGCTAATATTATCCGCGCCTCGATACTACATATTTAATAAATAGAAAAGCCCCAATTCACCTTTCTGACATATATAAGATTATTCCAGGGTGATGCTTGCGTCAGCAACGCTGACAAAGCAAGAGTGTTCCATCGTAAACGCATTTAAACGTAAATAAGGAATGCAGGTAACGAGGCGGGAAGTGCGCTACACTGGCGGGGAGATTTATCCCATCATGAAATGGCGGCGGCATGGACAACATTATCCTTTATAAAGTTATCGTCATCCTGACCATTGTCGGGTGGGGCTGGAGCATGCTTAGAAGGAAGCAGAAAAAGCAGGTCCTGGAACCCGCTATTGCGCAGGCGAATGCCAGGGAGCGTTATCAGTGGCGTTATTTCAGGTGGGGCTGGAGAGTTTTGCAAATCGTCTGCGGTTTTTATTTGCTGATTACCCTCATCCAGTTTCTTCTCTGCGGCTAGCGTTCGCCGCTGCGGCGAGCTGGAACAGCGCGCGACAGCGGCGAGCGCTTCTTTTATGCGACGCCGGTACCGCCGTCTGAGCACCAGACCTGACCGAAAGCGTACGAGCAGGCATCTGAGGCGAGGAGAACGTAAAGGGGCGCAATCTCGACCGGCTGTCCCGGTCTCCCGAGCGGCGTATCCTCACCAAACTGCTGAACTTTCTCTTGCGGCTGGCCGCCGCTTGACTGCAGCGGAGTCCAGTACGGGCCGGGCGCCACGGCGTTAACGCGGATACCGCGCGGACCAAGCTGCTTAGCCAGCGATTTGGTAAACGCCACGTTGCAGGCTTTGGTCTGGGCATAATCCAGCAGGATCTCACTGGGTTTAAACGCCTGCACGGAAGAGGTGTTAATGATCGCCGCCCCCTGAGAGAGATGCCGAAGCGCGGCTTTGGTTATCCAGAAGGGCGCATAAACGTTGGTTTTAAACGTGGCGTCAAACGCGGCGGTCGTTAACGCCTCAATGGATTCACAATACTGCTGCCTGCCGGCGTTGTTAACCAGAATATCCAGCCCGCCCAGCTCAGCGACCGCCTTTTCAACCAGGGTATCGCAAAATGATTCAATCCGAATATCGCCGGGAATGGCGACGGCTTTTCTTCCCTCGGCCTGGATCAGCGCGATAACGGCAGCCGCGTCGGACTCCTCCTCCGGCAGGTAGCCAATGGCGACATCCGCGCCTTCCCGCGCGTAGGCAATCGCGACAGCCCGACCAATCCCTGAATCACCGCCGGTAATCAGCGCTTTTTTCCCCGCCAGCTTTCCGGAACCGGTATAGCTGGTCTCACCGTGATCGGGAAGGGGCTTCATTTCGGATGCCAGCCCCGGGGGCTGCTGCGGCTGCTCGACAAACGGCGGAAGTGGATAGTGTAGCGTTGGGTTATTTCCTGTTGTCATACCGGCCTCCTTAATAAATGAAATTTAAGATTAGTCAATGACTGCGTTTGGGCGATAAAAAAAGCGTAAACCAGGAATAATTAACATCGTAAAACCAGGAATTTTTTACCTGGCTTTTAAGTCAGCATGTAATACCAGAACAGCGCAATTTCATCTTTTTCCGGTAACGCGCTGTAGAGATAACGATCGTATCCGCCCAGGGTAAAGCCATAATTTCGGTAGAAAAGGCAGGCGGGAACGTTGACGTTCTGGGTTTCCAGTTTTAATCCCGCCGCGCTCATGCTCCGTGCCCATATATGAGCTGCCGCCATAAGCTTGTTGGCCGCGCCCGTTCTGCGCTGTGAGCACTCGACGGCGATATAATCCACGGAAATAAATTTGTTCCAGAGCAAGGAAGCGGTGATAAATCCGGCCACTTGCCCCGCGTCGGTCTCCGCGATTAAAAATATAGCATCCGGATTAATGCAGTGGTTTTCCAGCGTCTGGATGTCCAGTTCATAGGTTTTATTATAAGCGCTGGGAAGTGTTTCAATTTTCAGATTATTATTGACAAAGGGGCCGGTGGCAATCTGGCTGACGGTGAAGGAAAAATCACAATATTCCAGACGAGTCAGGTCGGAATTTAGTCCTTTACGAATCTGCATAGCATTCCTTGTTTTTTAAGCGATTTATTAATCATAGACAACGTCTTTAAAAATAACAGCCTCGCCATCAACAGCGCACGCGTTTAAACCTGGTCTAATCTTATATTCATGCCGCATTTTCCACAGGTCATTTGAGGATATTTGATGGAATCCAGAGTATTTAAAAAACATTGGGGGGCGGAGTTCATTGCCGCGGACACGGTCCGCTTTCGCGTCTGGGCCGAAGGTCAAAAAACGATGACGCTGAGCCTGACGGGCAGGGATATTCCGATGGACACCGCGGGAGAGGGCTGGTTCCAGATTGACGTCCCCGGCGTAAAGCATGGTGATGAATATATGCTCCGTTTAGCCGACGGCACGCGCATTCCGGACCCGGCGTCGCGCGCGCAACGCGATGATGTTAACGGCCCCTCGGTGGTCATCGACCCCAGGCGTTTTCAGCCGGTTAACGCTGGCTGGAAAGGACGTCCGTGGGAAGAAACCGTGATATATGAACTTCATCCGGGCACCTTTACGCCGGATGGCACCTTTCTGGCCGCCATCGAAAAGCTGCCTTATCTGGCGGAGCTGGGGATCACCCAGATAGAGGTCATGCCCGTAGCCCAGTTTGGCGGTTCTCGCGGCTGGGGTTACGACGGCGTATTACTCTATGCGCCGCACGCAGCGTATGGCGCACCGGAGGATTTTCACGCCTTTATTGATGCCGCCCACGGGTTAGGGCTATCGGTGGTTCTCGATATCGTGCTGAACCATTTTGGCCCGGAAGGCAACTATCTCTCTCTGCTGTCGCCGGGCTTTTTTCATCAGGACCGGATGACCCCGTGGGGTAACGCTATCGCCTATGAAACCGAGGCCGTGCGGCAATATATTACCGAGGCGCCGCTGTTCTGGCTGACCGAATACCAGCTCGATGGGCTGCGCTTTGATGCTATCGATCAGATTGAAGATCGCTCCGCCAGGCACGTACTGATAGAAATAGCCGAACATATCCGCGCCGCTATTCCCGACCGCCATATCCACCTCACCACTGAAGATAGCCGGAACGTGATTTTCCTCCATCCGCGCGATGAGAACGGGCAGACGCCGCTCTTTACCGCCGAGTGGAATGATGACTTTCATAACGCCGCCCACGTGTTCGCGACCGGCGAAACGCACGCCTATTATCAGGATTTTGCGCATCAGCCGGCAAAGAATGTCGCAAGGGCGCTGGCCGAAGGGTTTGTCTATCAGGGTGAGCTTTCTGCGCAAACCGGAAAACCACGCGGCGTGGACTGCGCCGCTCAGCCGCCGCAGTTTTTTGTCGACTTTATTCAGAATCACGATCAGACCGGGAACCGTGCGCAGGGGGAGAGGCTGATTTCCCTTGCCGGCGCCGGGAAAACGCGCGTTCTGCTCGCGGTATTGCTTCTGTCGCCCCACATTCCTTTGCTGTTTATGGGCGAAGAGTTTGCGGAGACGAACCCCTTTCTGTTCTTTACCGACTTTCATGGCGACCTCGCGAAGGCGGTGCGGGAAGGGCGGGCTAAAGAGTTTGCCGGGCACGCGGGACACGATGCATCAGTCCCTGACCCGAACGATCCCCGGACCTTTATCCGCTCTAAGCTCGACTGGCAGAAGGCGGCAAGCGAGGAGGGGAAAGCCTGGCTGCGCTTCACGCGCCACCTTATCCAGCTGCGCCATCGCTACATCGTCCCGCTGCTCGCGGCGGGAGGGGCCGCGGAGGGCATGATCCTGCACGCGGCGGCGCAGGCGCTGGCGGTGAGCTGGCAATTCCCCGGCGGCACGCTCTCCGTGGCGCTGAATATCGGCGAGGAGCGGGCCGCGATGCCGGAAATACCGGGCGAGGTCATTTTTAGCTGGCCGGAGCGGCAGGAGGCGTTATCGCCAAACAGTATTGTTGTCCGTTTTGCACATGGAGAAGCCTCATCATGA
Source organism: Klebsiella sp. OBRC7 (assembly GCF_000293135.1). Taxonomy (NCBI): domain Bacteria; kingdom Pseudomonadati; phylum Pseudomonadota; class Gammaproteobacteria; order Enterobacterales; family Enterobacteriaceae; genus Klebsiella; species Klebsiella sp. OBRC7. The sequence continues at coordinate 138,373 of NZ_ALNJ01000027.1, forward strand.
TCCCTTCCGCAACCTATCGTATTCAGTTCCGTAACGGCATGACCTTCGATCGCGCGGCGGCGCTGGCGCCATATCTCAAAGACCTGGGTATCAGCCATCTTTACGCCTCGCCGATTTTTACGGCAACCAGCGGGTCAACCCATGGCTATGATATTACCGATCCTAACGAGATCGATCCCGCCATCGGGGGCCGCGAAGGGTTTGACCGGATGGTGAAGGCGCTGCGAAACGCGCAAATTGGCCTGATTCTGGATATTGTTCCCAACCATATGGCGACCTCGCTGGAGAATCGCTGGTGGCGTGACGTCATCGAGCAGGGCAAAAACAGCGCCTGGGCCCATTATTTCGATATTGACTGGACGCGTCACGTTACGTTGCCGTTTCTGGGGGATTCCTTTGAGGCAGAGCTGGAGAGCGGGGCGCTCGCGCTAAAACGCGATCCGGAAACCGGGAAGCCGGCGTTCGTCTACTATGACCAGGCCTGGCCCCTGAATCCTCAAACCCTGGCGACAGGTGAGCAACTACTAACATCCCCGGATCGCGACGCCATTCTGGCGCTGCACGAGGCGCAAAGCTGGCGGCTTATGTCCTGGCGGGAGGCACCCAGGCAACTCTCCTGGCGGCGCTTTTTTGAAATTACCGGCCTGATTGGCGTCCGGGTTGAAGACCCGGCTGTGTTTGACGACACCCACCGCCTTATTCTTGAACTGGTGCATTCTGGCATCGTCGATGGTCTGCGTATTGACCATATCGATGGCCTTGCCGATCCGCTGGGGTATTTACAGCGCCTGCGCCAGGCAACCGGGCCAGAGTGCTACATTACGGTGGAAAAAATCCTTGCCAAAGGCGAGCAGCTGCCCGCCGACTGGCCCGTCTCCGGCACCACAGGATATGAGTTTATCGCTTCGCTGGCGGAAGTGCTGGTGGATGACAATAACCTCGATCAGCTGCAGCAGGTTCATGATGAAGCGCTCGGCGGAGCGATAGATCGCCATACCGCGTTGCGCGAGGCGAAAGGACTGATGGTAGATCGCAATTTTGAGGGCGAATTTACCACCTTATTGCGGCTGGCCACCGAACTGGCGGAGCGTAATAGCATGGCGGTTGAGAGCGACGCGCTGCGCCATGCTTTGCGTGAACTGCTGCTGGCCTTCCCGGTCTATCGTACCTACGGCACCGCCGAAGGGCTGACCGCAGGCGATATTACGCTGTTAAACCGGGTGGTTGACCAGGTGAACGCCAGGGAAGACAAACCCGATGCCAGGGCGCTTGAGGTCATTATCGCCATCCTGACCGGCAATCTGCACGAAAGTAGCCTCGACACCGCGTCACTCTTCAGAACCCGCTTTCAGCAGCTGACGGGGCCGTTGATGGCTAAATCGGTCGAGGATACGCTGTTCTTTCGCCATAACCTCGACCTGGCATTGAACGAAGTCGGGGCCGATCCTACTCCTCGCGCTTTTTCTCTCTCTCGTTTTCACCAGGAGATGCGCATTCGTCTTGCCCGCCAGCCCGACGCGCTGCTGGGAACGTCGACGCACGATACTAAACGCGGGGAAGATGCGCGCGCCCGGCTTTACACCCTAACGGAAGCCCCGCAGCTGTGGGCGGAAAACCTTGCACGCTGGCGTCAGATGAATCAAACCCAGGTGCGTTTTTTGAACGACGGTACGGCGCCGAACGCGGCGGATACGTGGATGATCTATCAGGCGCTCGCCGGCGTGTGGCCTGCAACGCTGCTGCCCGACGATACCGCAGGGCTGAAAGAACTCGAGACGCGTTTTCTTGCTTTTATGGAAAAAGCGCTGCGCGAGGCCAAGCAAAGAACCGACTGGATCGACAGCAATGAAAGCTATGAAAGCGTTGTGCTGAACTATGCGCAACAGCTGTTCGCTGCGGATAATTCGCTCTTTCTCAACGATTTTCACACCGCCCTGCAGCCTTTTATCCGTGCCGGCCTGGTGAACAGCCTCAGCCAGACGGTCATCAAACTGACCGCGCCCGGCGTACCGGATATTTATCAGGGGAGCGAGGCGCTGAACTTCAGCCTTGTCGATCCGGATAACCGACGTGAACCTGACTTCGCCGTCCTGGCGCATAACCTCGATAGCGAAGGCCCTGAGTTGTTTAATAGCGAAAACGCATGGCGAGACGGGCAGCTGAAGCAGTACGTCACCGCGTCGTTTCTCAGGTTAAGGCAGCGGCATTCCGCGCTCTTCCATTATGGTGACTGGGTACCATTAAAGGTCACCGGTGACAGGGAAGAGAATCTTATCGCCTACGCGCGCATCAACGACGAGGAGGCCCTTATCGTGGTGGTTCCTCGCCTGGCCTTTGACGTCGCGGCGCACGGATTGGCTGATTCACCGGCCAGGCTGTGGAGCAACACTGCGGTAGCCATACCCGAAGATCTGGCTGGACGACGTTATCGCGATGCGTTAACCGGCGAAAACCGTCTTGTCGAAGAGGCGCTCGATCTGGCGTCAGCAACGGGGTGGTTAGTGACGCTTATTAGTGAAAAGAAAAGTGGAGAGGAACAGGGACAATGAAAGAAGCGTTTGGAATAGAGCCCGGTGACGGCCAGCAGCTGGGGGCTAATTTTGACGGAAAGGGCGTGAACTTCGCGCTGTTTTCAGCGCACGCTGAGCGGGTTGAGCTGTGCTTATTCGATCCTTGCGGAAAAACGGAAATAGCCCGGCTTGAACTACCTGAATATACACACGAAATCTGGCACGGCTACGTACCCGGTCTGCAGCCCGGAGCCTTATACGGTTATCGGGTTTATGGGCCGTACGATCCGGAGAACGGCCATCGCTTCAATCCACATAAATTGCTTATCGATCCCTACGCGCGGGAGCTGGAAGGCGATATTGAATGGAACGATGCGCATTTCGGCTACGAGCTGGGCCATGAGGAGAAAGACCTGAGCTTTGATACACGCGATAGCGCGCCCTTTACGCCAAAATGTAAGGTTATCGACCCGGATGCCTTCGACTGGCAGGGGGAAAACCGTCCCAATGTACCCTGGCCGAAGACGGTTATCTACGAAACCCATGTCAAAGGTTTTACCCGGCTTAATCCGGCGCTTCCTCAGGCGCTGCGCGGCACATTTGAGGGGCTTGGGCATCAGGCTTCCGTCGATTATATCAAGAGCCTGGGCATCACTTCCGTTGAGCTGCTTCCCGTACACTGGTTTCCGGACGATCGGCATCTGCTCGACAGAGGGCTAAAAAACTTCTGGGGTTACAATACGCTGGGCTTCTTCGCTCCCGCGTCCCGTTACTACGGACCCGAGGGTATCGCGGGCTTCCGTGACATGGTGCGCGCATTTCATGATGCCGGTATCGAAGTGATCCTTGACGTGGTTTATAACCACACCGCGGAAGGCAATGAGCTGGGACCGACGCTCTCATTTAAAGGCATCGATAATTTTTCCTACTACCGGACGATGCCGGATCGGCATCGCTATTACATAAATGATACCGGGACGGGGAACACGGTGAACACCTCTCATCCCCGGGTGCTGCAGATGGTCATGGATTCGCTACGTTACTGGGCTCAAGCCATGCACGTCGACGGCTTTCGTTTTGATTTGGGGACCATTCTCGGGCGCGAACCCGAAGGGTTCGATCCGCGAGGCGGGTTTTTCGATGCGATAACTCAGGATCCGGTTTTATCGAAGCTTAAACTGATTGGTGAGCCCTGGGATATTGGTCCTGGGGGTTATCAGGTCGGCGGTTTTCCGCCTGGCTGGGGCGAGTGGAACGATAAATATCGTGATACGGTGCGGGAATACTGGAAGGGGGATAATGTTTCCAACGACTTTGCCGCCCGTTTACTGGGCTCCGGCGATCTGTACGATTTACGCGGCCGTCGTCCGTGGTCCAGCGTCAATTTTATTACCGCCCATGACGGCTTCACGTTGAACGATCTGGTTTCGTATAACGAGAAGCATAATGAAGCCAACGGTGAGGACAATAACGACGGGCATAATGACAACCGATCCTGCAATTATGGCGAAGAAGGCCCGACGGAAAACCAGGATATCGTCGCCGTCCGCGAACGCCAGAAGCGGAATTTCCTGACCACGTTATTGTTCTCCCACGGTACGCCGATGCTGCTGGCCGGCGATGAGTTTGGCCGTTCTCAGCAGGGCAATAATAACGGCTACTGCCAGGACAGTGAGATTTCATGGATCAACTGGGAAGCACTGTCCGAGCAGGACCATGCATTGTGCCATTTCACCCAGCGTCTGATAGCACTGCGTGCGGAGCAACCGCTTTTACGCCGTGAAAGCTGGCGTGACGGGCTCGAGATACGCTGGTTTAACGCCGGCGGCGGTCTGCAGCAATCTGAACAATGGGATGAAGGTTCGACGTTAGGTCTCGCCATCAGCCGACCCGATCTTGAACAGGAGGAGGGCATCTGGCATGACGTGCTGATGCTGTTCAATCCCTTTGAGGGCGATGTTCCGTTCCAGATCCCGCAGTTTGGCGAAGGCGGCTGGGTTCTTGAGCTGTCGACCGCTGAAGAAAAAACGGACGGCGTCATCATTACCGAGACGATTGATTTTATTCTGGCCGGGCGCAGCATTGCGCTATTCAGACGGCCTTAGGGTCCAGATAAACCCGGCGTGGAATGCCGGGTTTCTTTTAAACAGGAATGGATGGCCGACCCGGAAAGCGGGCAATGGTGAAGCTACAAAGATTGGGGGGCTGTAGAGCTTAATTTGTACGTTGACCCAAAGTTAACTTGAGCTTTTATGATACCAGCCACGAGCCAACAGGGAGCTACTCCGAGTATGAAAGAGATTGATGTAGGATTCACACATGTTGCGTTTATGGTCAGAGATTTGGATAAAAGTATTGCCTTCTACCGCCGCTATGCTGGCATGGAGGTTATACATTTGCGCGAACCAGGTCTCCCGGATGCGCGCAAGGTTGCATGGTTAAGCGATCGTACACGCCCCTTTGCGCTGGTTCTGGTCCAGGCGGATAACGTTACTGATACACCTCTAGGTAATTTTGGGCACCTTGGCATTGCCTGCGCGACGCGCGAGGAAATTGATCGTAAAACCGCGATGGCAATCGCTGAGGGTGTATTAAGGAAAGAACCGGAATATCTGGGCGATCCCGTTGGCTATTATGTTTTCTTTGCAGACCCTGACGGAAATACCCTGGAACTGTCATTCGGACAGCGTGTCGGGCTTGACGCCATAGGGACGTCTTGTTAGACCTGCGTTTCCGGTCGGAGAACGGGTCAGGTTACCGATGTTCGTGAAGGGTTATATGCGTCTTCAGCGGGCATTAAATCTTACCGGCAGACGTTCTCAGCACAGTAATATCCCTCTTGGGTGATTCCCCGAACATCCGCGTATATTCCCGGCTGAAATGAGATAAGCTTTCGTAGCCGACAGCATAGGCTGCTGTGGTGACATCGTAATGTTCATTCAGCATCAGTCGCCTGGCTTCATTGAGACGCAACCATTTCTGATACCGGAGCGGGCTCATTCCCGCAAGCTGCCTGAAATGTTGATGGAAAGAGGGCGTGCTCATTTGCACGCGGCTTGCCAGCTCTTCGACACGCAGAGGCGAAGCAATATTGGTCTTTAACCAGTCGATAGCTTTACCGATACGGTAGCCATGGCCGTCGACTGCTGCAATCTGTCTGAGACGATCGGACCGATCGCTCATCAACAGCCGGTAATGTATCTCCCTCTGAATCAACGGGCCGAGAACGGGAATGGCTTCAGGTTCGTCCAGCAGTGAAAGCAGGCGGCAGAAAGGCTCCAGTAAAACATCAGTCATGGTTCCTATACCGACCCCCGTTCCCGCATCTGGTTTTTTGACTGGCGGCAGGCATCCCTGGGCAATTAATTCCATTAGCACGCGCTGGTCAAGTTTGTAGGCGACACCGACGCAGGGCCGTGATGGCGATGCCTGTAACACCTCCGAACTGGCTGGCAAGTCGAGGGACGTGATCAGGAATTTTTCCGTATTATATTCATAAGGTTCACCGCCAACCCACATGATCTTCGCGCCATCGGCCACCAGGACGATACTGGGAGGAACCAGGCAGCTCACCGGAGGGGCGGGTTCGTTCCGCCGGAAGAGTTCCAGCCCTTCAACCGCGGTGGGGAAATCACCGGTGCCGGGCGTGCGCTGAGCAATATCCCGGGAGAGCTCGCCGAGTCGTCTCTCAACCGATTTGTCTGAAATCATTCCGTCACGCCTCATATTTGTTAAGTCTGTACGACGTCGTTAACTTACCCGTTATGAAAAGTGAAATACACGCTTTGGCATCATGTTAATAGGATCAGGCAAATAATGCAGAGTATTTTAATAACAGATTTCAATAGCGACATCCAAAATAGGCATACCGAAATGAGGCGCTGACTACAACCCAATCTGCATCCAATTTCAATGAAGGTATGACTATCATGACGCTAAAATCTTCAACGCGCTTTTTTAATAGAGCACTCCTTGCCGGAGCAATGGCTCTGATTACAGCAGAAGCTGCGGTCGCCCAGACTGCACAAGACACAGCAGACTCTTCAGTCCATCTGGTTCAGACGTGGGATAAAACTTTCCCAAGGAGCGACAAAGTGGATCATCAAAAAGTGACTTTTAAAAACCGTTACGGCATTACGCTGGCCGCAGATGTATATCTTCCTAAAGATCGCGGAAACAAGAAGCTTGCCGCGTTGGTTATTTCCGGACCCTTTGGCGCGGTAAAAGAGCAGGCCTCAGGTCTTTATGCGCAAACCTTAGCCGAGCGCGGATTTGTGACGCTGGCATTTGATCCGTCGTATACTGGCGAAAGCAGTGGGGAACCGCGCAATATCGCGTCACCTGATATTAATACCGAAGACTTTATGGCAGCCGTCGATTTTATTGGGCTGCAATCTTATGTGGACCGTGAACGTATCGGCGTCATCGGTATCTGCGGTATGGGGGGGATCGCGCTAAACGCTGTTGCCGTGGATAAACGCGTAAAAGCGGTTGTTGCCAGCACCATGTATGATATGAGCCGCGTGATGTCAAAGGGCTACAATGACAGCGTAACGCCGGTGCAACGCGAGCAGGCGCTTGAGAAGATGAGCCTTCAGCGCTGGGACGATGCGGCAAACGGTCAACCGGCCTATCAGCCAGCCTACAATAAACTGAAGGGCGGTGAAGCGCAGTTCCTCGTGGAATACGCGGACTACTATATGACCAAGCGCGGATATCATCCACGTGCCGTCAACTCCGGAAACTCATGGTCCGTGACAACGCCGATGGCCTTCATGAATTTCCCGCTGATGACGTATATTAAGGAAATCTCTCCGCGCCCAATCCTGTTTGTTCATGGCGAAAAAGCACATTCGCTTTATTTCTCTAAAACGGCATATGAAGCGGCAAATCAGCCTAAAGAGCTTCTGATTGTGAAAGATGCCACCCATGTTGATTTATATGATCGCATGAATAAGATTCCGTTTGATAATATCACGGCATTTTTTAATAAATACCTTAATAAATAAATCATAACACCGTTCGATATTCTCCGGCGCAGTGTTATCAACTTTATAATATACGAAATAACGTATAAAAAAGAGGAAAGGTTTATGCTCTGGAACCGCGAGCTTTTAGCAAAAATAGATGCGGCGGACGACCTGAAAATCGCGCCGTACCGTCCCGATATGAATACCACCGGCACGCCAACATGGATTTGGGAAGTGACGGTGGATAACCGGCTTTTCGTCCGTGCCTATAGCGGTATCCGTTCAAAATGGTATCAGGCAGCACTGTCTCAACGGGCGGGTAAGATAGTGGCTATCGGACAGGAATACGACGTGCGGTTCGTAAAACCCGCGGACCCGGCTCTTGAAAGTAAAATCGATCGGGCCTACCAGATAAAATATTCTGGCAGCAGCTATGTTTCCGCAATGACGGGAGCTCGCGCCAGAGCGGCCACGGTTGAGATATTACCTTCGTGAATGCCATGCTGCAGAAATGTGACAGACGTCCGTCCGCTGGCTGAACGTGGTCTATTCACTATTTATGTGGCCCTTCAATAAACACAAATGCCAGCGCCGTCCGTCGCTGCGCAATTCGATGATGCTCAGCGGGTGGATGTCGATACGCGCAAATGAGTGAAGCGGGGCGCCGAGAACGTTGACGATCGTGGCGCGGATTGCGGCGGCAGGCGCAATGGCACAGTGGCGACCTCGAATATCGACGTGTTTAGCCAGCCAGCTGCCACAGCGCGCCAGCAGCTGAGCACGTGACTCTCCGCCCGGGGGAGCGGCACCCTCCAGCCAGGCCTGGAACGCTTCGGCGTCTTGCATCATCACCTCACGCACTGTCCGACCGGCCCAGATGCCGTAGTCGGGTTCCGCCAGTTCCGTCACTGCCGTACCCTGTAAAGAGAGCGCGGCGGCGGTTTGCCTGGCGGCGGCGTCCGGGGCGAACCAGACGCGGTGATAACGGGCGACACTGCTTTGTAACTGGCGCGCCCGTTGCCACTCCCGCGCCTCCAGAGGGTCATCACAGGGAAAGTGTGAACCTCTGGAGGCTGCCGTTTCTCCCTGACAAATCAGCGTTAGCGACGCTCTCATGTTGTTAACCGCGCCGGAAGGCCGGGCGATGTTCGTGTGTCGTCGGCGTGCGTTCGGCTAAAGCACCGAAAGCCACGCCGATGACGCTCCAGAGCACCAGATGCGTGCCGAAGGAACTTATACGGAAACGCCATAGCAGGTCCGCCGGGAAGTGGTCGGAGACTTCGTTCACTGTCGGCATCAGGGCGCAAACCACGAGCATCAGCGCCACGGCGAACAGCGTTGCCCACATCATCGCATTCCCTCTGCCGAGGCGCGGCGTGAGCTGATGCGATAACCACGCGGCCGCGATGACGATGCCTATAGAAAGCAACATCATGACGAAATAGAGCCCGGTACGATAGCCGATGGTCTCCGGGTTGCCAACTGCGGGAGGGTTGGGCGGGTATTTCAGACCTGGCATCAGGCTCATTGCCAGGAAGCCGGCCAGCGCCAGGCACAACGCCAGCACACGCGGGTCCGATGGTCCGAAGCGCTGGTAGCTAAAGGCCCAGGCCAGCGCCAGACCGCCGCCCAGCGCGGCGCCAAACAGCGCCATGCCGGTCATCAGGCCAATTCCGGACTGGGTCTGTCGGCTAAACACCTCTTCTTCTTCGCCGTCTGCTGACGCGCCGTGATGGTGAGCGTGAGCTGACATGCTTTTTTCAAGGCCAATCGCGCGATCGACCTGCGGCTCGCCGAAATGGTGTGCAAAGGCAAATGCCACCATCCCGGCCAGAACGCCGGCCATCATCCCTTTAAATAACAGTTTGCCAATCATTTCCGCCTCCTCAGTGGCAGGGAAAGCCCAGCAGATGACGTGCGTCGTGGAAGAATTCATGCACCTGCGTGCCGGAAAACATCGACGTTGCGCCTTGTTCTGCGCCAACGAAATAGATGGCCAGCAGCGCCAGCAGGGCGGTGAACAGCGCCCAGGGCAACAGTTTCGCGACAGGAATGGGAGCAGCCGGGGTGTGGGCATTAAGGGTGATATCACTCATGGTGTAACTCCATTATCGATTTTGCTGTTGGTAGAGAGTGCCGGACTCACCGTGACCGGCACGCCCGGCGAAAGGTGATAATGGCTATGTGCCGGCGGGCAACTGGCGTTCGCCAGTACAATCGGCTGGCCGTGGGGCGTGTTGAGATACGCCTTGCGCCATTCCTGCGTCCGTCGGCTGATTTCATCCGGCACCGTCAGGTTGAGTGCCGTCATCATGTTTTCCATCGCCGCCGTCCACTGACGATAGTAGGCATCATTCGCGCTTTCACCCGGTTGCGCCGGCGCCGCGTTGATCTCTTTACTGAATGTCTGTACCCATTCTGCCCACGGGAACAGCCCGGCCCGGTGGAGATGGACTATCAGGGAGAACGCTTTTGCCTGCCAGGGTTTATCGAACACCGGCCCTTCCTCATCGCGCGGTAACCCGAGGGCGGCGTAATCGTGTTGTGTTACCGTATTCATGCTTCCTCCAGATAGTCGTCCCACAGATCGATGAACACTTTGTCAGGGCGCGGCTCTCCCCACAGCGCCTGCGCGGTGAAACTGACGCTGTAAACATGCTGGGGATGTTCGCCCAGCCCGTGCGCCGCAGTATCTGGCGTGATAAACACACCGTGAGCGATCTCTATGCGACCGACTTTATCGCGTGCGTAGCGTGGCAGGCGGGTATGGGTGGTCGGGTTGAAATTTTTCGTTCGTACCCAATCGCCCACCCGGAAGCGGGGCGCAACATCGTGACTGACCCGAGCAGACCCGCCGGTGCTGACCACCATCGACACCATGTCCTGCGTCAGCACAGGTGTGCCAGGCTTGCAGGGGGCAGGCTTCGCGCCACCCCACAGTTCTTCAACGGTGATCGCCCCCTTTGCCAGCAGCAGCGTTTCGAATGCATGCAGCCAGTGCTCGTAGTAACTCGACTGCAAATATTCGGTCGGCGCCATACGTTCGATGGCGTGGCGAAATTCATCGACGTTAAAGTGTCCGCCGACGAACAACGAGGCGAACAGAGGAAATACCCGGCGTTCCCACTCATGATGGAAATAGGGCTCGTTTTCCTCGGTAGGGATCGGGCCAAGGCCGTGCATCCCCCCCAGATCATGTATCCCGTTCATGGTTTTCTCCTTTCGTTATGGTGCGCTAACCACACCGGTGCCAATCATCGAATCGCGCGTGATGAGTTCGCTCAACTGCGCTTCGCTCCAGCCTTCCGTGCCTGCCGGACGTTCAGGCAGGACCAGATAGCGCAGCTCGGCGCTGCTGTCCCAGACGCGAATCTCTTTGTTTTCTGGAATGTGTAACCCGAACTCGGCGAGAACGCCGCGCGGGTCGATGACGATACGCGAACGATAGGGCGCTGATTTGTACCACACAGGCGGCAGACCCAGTACCGGCCAGGGGTAGCAGGAACACAGCGTACAAACGGTGACGTTGTGCACGTCCGGCGTGTTCTCCACGACCAGCATGTCTTCGCCCTGTATTCCGGAGAAACCCAGTTCAGCAATAGCGGCAGTGGCGTTTTCCATCAGTCGACGTTTGTATTCCGGGTCACTCCACGCTCTGGCTACAACCTGTGCGCCGTTTCGGGGGCCGACTTTGTGCTCGTAGGTGTCAATCAGCTCATCCAGCGCAGCCGGGTCGATTAGGCCTTTTTCCTGCAGCAGGGACTCTAGTGCGCGGACACGTAGCTCGATATCAACGGGGGGTTGGGTATGGTCGTGGTCGTGTTTATGGCTCATTTTAGGCTTCCCGAGAGTTAAGATTAAAACGTCCGCCAGTCACCGCAGGCTTCGAAAGCGGCGGCGGCCTGATAGAGCGTGTTTTCAGCGTAATGACGTCCTACCAGCATCATGCCTACCGGGAGTCCGTCGACCATGCCACAGGGGATAGACATGGCCGGGTGACCGGTGATGTCCTGCGCAGCGGTGTTACCGATCATTTCGAAAGCGCGCGAGATGTATTCGGTGATAGAGCAGTCCGGGCCTGGTATCGGCTGAGCGAGGACAGGCACGGTAGGCATCACCAGCAGGTCGAAATCGCTCAGGGCCCGGTCGTAGCCGGCGCGGGCCCGACGCGCGATATTCTGCGCTCTGGCGTAGTAGCGACCGTTATAGCGCTCTAACCCATACTGGCCGACGAACATGCAAACTTTGAGCGACGGGGAGAGGGCATCCGCGCTGTCGCGCCATTGCGCGTGTTTGTCCAGCAGGCTGACGTCGTACTGGCCTTCCCAGTTAAAACCCATGCCGTTGCCGTGCATCATCTGGGCGGTCAGACCTTCGCAGCCGATAGGCGACCAAAGCGCGCCCGCCAGCTTGTGTTCCGGCACGGAAATTTCGCTAACGACGGCGCCCAGCGCTTGCAGGCGGGCGATGGCGTCCCGCACCTTCGTTTCTACCTGCGGGTCCATATTCGGCAACTGGAATCCCTCGGTCAGAATGCCGATTTTCAGGCCGCGCACACCCTTTCCGAGGGCGGCGGTATAGGTCTCTACGACGGGCGCATACTGACGCGGGTCAAGCCCGTCACTTCCTGCGATGATTTCCAGCATCAGCGCGTTGTCGCGCACGTTGGCGGTGATGGGACCGGCGTGGTCGATAGTTGCCTCAATCGGCATGATGCCCGTGTAAGGCACCAGACCGTGGGTCGGTTTCATGCCGTAGGTACCACAGAAGGCGGAAGGGATACGGATGGAACCGCCCTGATCGCAGCCTATCGCCATGTCCACTTCGCCAGCCGCCACCAGTGCGGCGCTGCCGGAGGACGAACCGCCGGAGGAATAGCCATGACGATGGGGATTGTGCACCGGGGCCGGGTCAGAAGTGTGGCTGCCGCCGGAGAGGCAGAAGTGCTCGCAGGTGGCTTTGCCGAGAATCGTCGCCCCGGCATCCAGCAGGCGGGTGGCCACGGTTGCGTCGTAGGATGGGACGAAACCTTCGAGCGTGGAGGCGCCGTTCATCATCGGTACGCCGGCGAGCGAGACATTGTCTTTCAGGGCGATAGTCCGCCCGGCCAGCGCGCCAGTCGCTGCACCTCTTACCTCCGTTTTGTAATACCAGGCATTGAACGGATTTTCGTCGCCAGTCGGACGATAGCCGGCGGCACGCGGATAGCGGACCTCCGGGATATCGTCGGGAAGGGAGTCGATCAGATCGTAGGCGTCGAAGTTAGCCTGCATCACCGCCAGATATTCCTCGGCCTGCGCCGGCGTCAGGCTGATATGCAGCCGACTGGCAAGCTCCTGGAGTTGTTCGGCAGTGGGACGTTGAATAGCCATGTTGTTTCCTTTTCTGTGTTTGCTCATGCGCCTGTCTTGAACATAAGCCCGGAATGCCATCCTGACTTGGTTATCCGGGTCAGTCGTTTGGCTGAAATGGACACCCGCGCAGCCAGCGGGTTTCCGTAAGGTGTTAAGACGGCTTATCGGCTTCAGGCCAGTGGATACCGACACTTTTCATGCCTTTGGTCACGTCCATGTCCGGGTGTGAGAGCACCACGTCGCGATACGAAGGACTGCCGATGACCGCGGGCTTGAATTGGGTCAGGAAAGCGTTGACCTCTTCACGAATATCCTGCGGCACATTGAAGTTTTCGTAACACTCGTTGATAGACTCGAATACGGCTTTCCAGTGCACCTCGGTCAGCCCCATGCCGCGGTGCGCGGTCACCATATCTCGTCCCCGATAGACGGTGTTGCCACCCCAGTGCTTGCACAAGAAATCGACGAAGTTAATATGCTCTTTCTGAAATGAAGACTCGGACACGTGCGCCCAGATATGGCCGATGTCGGGATGCTTCATACAGGTCTTCAACACTTCGCCTGCGAAGGCGTAGACGGCGTCATACCCGCCGAGACGTTCATAGAGAGACGGCTTTTGCTGCTGTTCGCTCATGGTGGATTTCTCCGTAACATGTGAGTGGAAGGGGGTGCATAGGTCTCTGTTCAATCAGAACAGTTTCATCACGCGCAGGGTGGTGTGGAGATCTTCCTTAAAACCGCCATCGACGTTGATATCGCGTTGGAGCAAGCCCTGCACTTGCACCGTGGGGGTGATGAATTTCGACAATTCCAGCCTTACCTGATCCGAACGCGTCGCTTGTCCGTTTTCGACGCCGTCGATCTGCTGCTTACCGCCCCACAATTTGGCGTAACCGGCGGAGACGGTCCAGGTGCTGTCTGCGGGCGGCGTCCAGCTTACCCAGCCCTGAAATTGATAGGTGTTGTCTTGTTTGAGGCGACCGGTGCGGATGCCTGTGGCATCGTCGTTGTCGCCATACCACATCGCATCAGCGGACAGCTGCGTGGCAAAACCGTTACCAAGCTGCTGCACGCCGCCAAGCTGGAGATCGAACTTCCAGCGGTTCTCACCGACGTTGAGCGTGCGCCCGGCATCGTAGGAACCGGCAGGGACGTACAGGTAGGGCACGAGGGCGAAGGTGGTGCTGGAGTTGTTCACCAGCCAGACCGGGGCGGCCAGAATGGGGTCGCCCAGGCCGCTGGCGGAATCGAGGCGGGCACCGCCCAGGGAGCCGTTATAAAGACGTCCGTAGGGCATTAGCACCTGCGGCGCGACCGTGAAGCCCCCCACATCCATATAGTGGACGTAACGAAAGATGCTGACGAAGGAGTCCAGCCCGGTGCCTTGCTTAATTTCGCCGCCACCTGTGGGGGTAAAGCTGTCTCGCGTGGCGTAGGTGAAATACGCCAGAATGGCATCGGTACCGGCAGGAGCCGGGATGAGATCCTGTGAGTTGAGATCGACCGCATGGGCCGGGATCGTCGCCAGCCAGAGCGTGCAGGCGACCAGGCTGATACGAGACGTGGTGCCACTAACAGTCATAACGTTACCCTCATGTCTGATATCTCTTGTTTATTTCCCGGTACCAACGTGGCCGGAAGACCTTACGGTTACAGATATTAGGGAGAAATTTGCTGCGTACTTGTTTCATAAGGACAGTCGTTTGGCTGGCAAGGACAATGGGCGGGCAGGCTGAAAAGGCCCATAGCGTGATGCTCCGTCGTAGCGCAGATGTGCACGCCTTGAGTGCGGTTCTCGCTTTTTTGACGCCATTCGCGACGTGGGACGCCTGGCGCATCGACGGAATGTCAGCGCTATTTCCGCTGCCTTAGCGCAGATGCTCGTGAGAGACGGAGGGGAAATCTGTGTGCTGGCACGATAGTTGCTGTCTGTGAACCCGTGTCTGTTATTGATGCGGGAATCAAGGTGCGAGGTGAGCAATTATGAATAGCATCATGCCGTCTGCGGTCTGCTCCCACTATTCGACCACTGGCGTTGCCGAGTCGCGCCGCTTCGAGTATTGGAACGACGTGGTGTTGCGTCACTGCATTCCGGCCGCCAGCGTGCCCATGGCTGGGGTCGACTTTGACGCCCGGCTTGCGGTACGCGGGATGGGGATGGTGGATATCTGTTCGTTGTCCGCGCCGTTGCACCGCTGGGAACGCACCGCACGTTATCTGAGGCAGGGGCCAGACGACGATCTGTGGCTAGGCTATATGCAAGGCGGGTACGGCCAGCTTGAACAGGGAGGGCGCAAGGCGGCGCTGGCGGCGGATAGTCTGGTGTTATACGACGCCGCGCAGACGTTCAGTTTCAGTCTGGGTGGGGGCGATAACCACCTGGTGAGGATCCCGCGGCATCTGCTGAGTTGTCGTTTGCCGAGGATTGAAACGCTCACCGCTATGGTACTGGACGACAGTCGGCCCGGCGTGATTCCACTGCGTGAAATGCTGCGTCAGGCGACAGCGATGCCCGCGTGTCTGGACAACCCAGATATTTCTGGCCGTTTCTCCCAGACGATGCTGGATCTGCTGGTGCTGAGTCTGGAATTGCAGGATCTGGATAACGTGAGTGCTGAGCGCGATCTGTACGCCAGGATGATGATTTACATTCGGCGGCAGCTTGTCGATCCAGATTTGAACATTGAGAGCCTGGCTCGGGCGCACCATGTTTCCATTCGCACCGTCACGCGTGCTTTCGCTCGCCACAAAAAAACGCCGATGGCCGTGATTTGGCAGGAGAGGCTGCGAGCGAGCCGAGAGGCCCTCGAACGCGGACGAGTCAGTAGCGTGTCCCAGGCGGCGCTGGATTTTGGCTTCTCCGATTTCTCTCATTTCAGCCACGCCTTCCGCAAAGCCTTTGGCATCTCGCCTCGCTCATTATTGCCCAAAGAGCAGCAGGGAGTGACGCCATCGAACAGGCACACCGGGTCAGACTCTTGAGTCTCTGCGCGATATGAGTGAGCGCTGCGCGTGACGGAAGGCGCTCCCAGGCGTTGCAGCGGCAGGTGGATGACAAGATGGCGTTAGTGCTTTAGCGACGGGAAATGATTTGAATATCCCGGCCCAACGTCGGGTAAGGTAAGAGTATAGGGGCGAATTGCGGCAGACTGGGTTTCTTTGATCTCATTTAACTTATGTTGTGTAAAAATCAGGTTCACGTAGCATGTATGAAATATCTAATTGTTTTAATTTAGTATTTTTAAGTTAAGGACTGCCTTCCTTGGCGCTTCATGAACTAACATTAAGAAAAAACCTCCGGTTACCCGGAGGTCTTATCTTTACCCATTATATTCAAATGAATCTGTCTTTACCGGCATGCCATGCAAAATAGGCCTGTACCAGCGTAACGACAAGTATGCAGAGCAGTACTGAGTCCCAGTTCAGTGAGTGGCCGCGAATAATGCCCGCAAGGTAGGGGCCGAGAGCACCAATCAAATAGCCGATACATTGCGCTTTGCCGGATAGCTGACCTGCCTGGCTGTGTTCACGAGTCCGCAGCCCAAAGAGCGTGAGGCAGGTGACCATAGACATTCCCGCACCTACACCTGCGAACAGCAGCCACACAGCAGAAAAAGCCGGTTTGAAAAGAATCCCTGCCACTCCGATTGTAATGAACAGTGAACAAATGAGGCCAAGGAGGCGTTGATCCTTAAGGCGTGAAATAAACGCGGCAGTTGTCAAATTAGCAATGACGGCAATGGCCTGATACAGAAACAGGTGATAGCCTGCTGTCGACGCGCTGACCCCATGCTCAACTGCCATTGATGGATACCAGTCAATGAGCGTATAGAACACCATGGTGTGCAGAGCCATAAACATCGAAACCTGCCATGCAACAGAGCTACGCCACACTGACCGCTTAACGGGAGTCTGTGCCTGAACGACAGTGACAGACTCCTGAGTCGCACCGGCACAAACTCTGAACCATACAACTAAGCCCAGAAGGGCGGTGATAACCCAGATACCCGTAGACAGTCGCCATCCGGCATTGCTGAGCGCGGAAAGTGGGGCAGCAACGCCGCTGGAAAATGCTGCTGTAAGCGCCATCGTTGC
This sequence comes from Klebsiella sp. OBRC7, assembly GCF_000293135.1. Taxonomy (NCBI): domain Bacteria; kingdom Pseudomonadati; phylum Pseudomonadota; class Gammaproteobacteria; order Enterobacterales; family Enterobacteriaceae; genus Klebsiella; species Klebsiella sp. OBRC7. The sequence goes on from NZ_ALNJ01000027.1 coordinate 155,302, forward strand.
CGCATAGAGCCCGACACAGCGTGCAGTATGTGACGGGAAATCTCTTTTAACGAGCGGAACGACAAGAACGTTAGCAATGGCTATACCCAGGCCTATCACAAATGTCCCGACCCAGAGTCCGGACAAGCCCATAAGAGAACGGACGATACATCCCAGGGTAATCAGAACAAGAGCAGCCAGCAATGCCTTCTCAAGGCCGACTTTTCGGGTCAGCAGGGGGGCGAAAGGTGACGCAAGTCCAAAAATCAGTAAGGGCAGGGCATTGAGCAAGCCTGTTGCAGAACTGGTGAGATTGAATGAGGCTGCAATTTCGTGGATTACTGGCCCGAGCGCAGTAATGGGTGCCCTTAAGTTGGATGCAATTAACAGCACACCCAGAAAGGTTAAAGAATAAATCGTGTTTTTTGCAAGCGTGTTTTTTTCTGAAATGACAGACATATAAAGTCAACCCAGCAAATACGATACGTTTGTGTTATCGCAAATGGTGCGTTGGTTGACGTTAACGCTTACGCAATCCGGAGAGCCCGAAATGTCTGCCGCAAAGGTTACCTGCGCACCTTCCCTGTGTCAACAGGCAATATCAGAATTCGAAGATCGTTCCTGAGGTAATGCATAATTAATAAAAGCCATACTTGGTATGGCTTATTCATAATAAGGGCATCCGTGCCTGCTGATTATAAAAAGAACACGTTGAATGGACTTGAAATATTAAATCAACAACAAAATAAAAACGAAGAAATATTATTTTTCCCACAGGAAAAGGGTAACTCAGGCTATAGCGCCACCGCCATCGATGAGAACGGTTGAACCTGTAGCATAAGGGTTTCCGGCAACATAGAGGATAGCTTCAGCTATATGCTCAGGCAGACCCAGCGTCCTGGCGGGAAGTGTTGACGCTGCTTTTTCATACATAGACTGCCGGGCAGATTCCTCCACACCATCCCACAGAGGGGTGGCGATGAGACCCGGAGAGACTGTATTGACCCTGACTTTAGATGAGGCAAGTTCCAAAGCAAGCCCCCGGCCCAGAGCTTCCAGGGCTGCATTGATTGCCCCCTGTAAAACCGGCGTTGAAGGCCGGACACTCAGAAAGCCTGAGACAAAGGTCAACGAACCCCCTTCGTTTATCTGCACGTGTCTTGCTACCCTGTAAGCGCCCCAGAACTTACTGTTCATGGCCTGATGTGCATCATCAAGGGGCAGCTCACGCACAGGCCCGGTCGGGGTCTGGGCCGCACTTACCACAACGTGATCGAAGCCACCGGCTTCCCTGAAGAAACGCTGTACAGCTGAGTCGTCAGCAGTATCCAGTATTGCCGTTTCGGTATGATGACCGATACGGGAAGCTGCCGACTGAAGCTTAGAAAGATTCCGTGATGCAATAGTGACATGTGCTCCGGCTTCTGCGAAAGCCCGGGCTGTTGCCTCGCCAATCCCGGAGCTGCCTCCAACGACCAGAATTTTTTTATCCGTGAAATGATTTGTCATGATTATCCTCGTTAACATTACGTATTTTGTTGCCTGACCTTCGCCGAAGCGACTGCGGATTAGCTAAATTTCGGGTCTTCAGAGCTAAGCCACGATGTTGGTTTTCAGGGGATCAGCCGCAGCCTGCGCATATTTTCAAGATGTTCTATGAGCACATCATCAGAGCGGCGGGTCATGCCGGTGAAACCCGCCTGACGCGCTTTAGTCACATCGAAAATGGCATCGTTCTGAACATGAAAAATGAAATCACCAAAGCTGCCGAGAGCGATACGGTTTACGTCAGGTTCAATGAGTGCTTTATTCTGCGCCACAGAGCGCCATACAGAACTGAGGGCTGGCACGCGCTGTGCCAGTGAGATCGGTTGCGGCTCTCCGGCTTCGATACCAAAAAAATCCGCCAGTCTTGGCCAGACATGTGCCCAGCGGAAGATATCTCCGTTAGTGATGTTATAGGCACCGTCGGCCCCCTGCTGAGCAGCCCAGAGTGCGGCCTCTGCAATAACTTCAGCGCTGGTAATATTGATCAGGGCATTGCGATAGGCAGCTTCCGGTCCAGGGAAATTCATTGCCGTCCCCGTTTCCCTACAAAGCGTCCCGTATACGCCAATGAGGTTCCCGAGATTCATGGGCGAGCCCAGCGAGTGACCAATAATGATATCAGGGCGTAAAGCTGTCCATTTTATACCCTCAGACTGCAATGAGATTGCAAAGTCCTCATGGCGGAAATAGAGATTTGGCGGAAAATGGCGGCTGTCGCTCTCCCTCGCCGGAGTCTTGTAAACGCCAAACTGAGCACCGTAAACCTTTCCTCCCTGAATGAAGATAATTCTCTCCAGCGGAGCATCGGCACTGCGCAGTGCTGCAACAAGGTTTTCCAGCATCGCCGCATTTTCGTCTGCCGATGCAGCAGGATCTGAATTAGGCTTAAGTGCTGTATACACCAGATGCGTAACCGTTTTGAAATAATGGGCTCCTGCCTTAAGCGACTCCGGTTCCAGCAGGTCAGCTGCTACGTGATCGTTCAGCGTGTCGCTGTTGTCACTCCTGCTGAGGGTAGTGATATCCCATCCGGCGTTTTCAAATGTCTGAACGGCTGCTCGCCCCAGAATGCCACTACTTCCCGCGATCAATACGTGTTTTTTGCTCATCTGATTTCCTCAGTACTTGTTACAAACAGCGCATTCATTTTTGAAAATTGTTTGGATTACCGTCCAATGCAAAGCGCCGGTTAAGATTGGTATGCTTAATTTTATAGTTACCATGAAGAATAACAATTGACCTATAATGCAATAGATTGTTAACCCAATTGGTAACTAAAATGGCTTTTGAGAACTTCGCGCTTTTACGCTTTTTTATTGATGTGATTGAGGAAGGTTCGATCTCAGGGGCAGCCCGCGCGCATAACATTTCTTTGCCTGCGGCGAGCCGAAAAATGCGTCAGCTTGAAAACGTCTTTGGGGTAAGGTTGTTGCAGAGAACCACAAGGCGACAGTCGCTTACGGAGGAAGGGGGATTGCTTTACGAGCAGGCTGTGCGGATCCTTGGCGATCTGGAAACGCTGGAGCACATGCTCAGGCAAAACAGCAGAGAAGTTGCGGGTGTTTTACGTGTGACCGCACCGGTATCATTAGGCCGTCGAAGGATTACCCCATTGTTGGCCCAGTTTGGCGCTATGTATCCGGATCTGTCGATCCACTTAAAACTGACAGATACGGTGCTGGATCTCGTGGCTTCAGGCATGGATGTGGCGATACGTTACGGCGCAACTGAAGATTCGTCCTATGTCTCCAGACCGCTGGCAAATAATTATCGTATCCTTTGTGCTTCCCCGGAGTATGTGCAGGTTCATGGCGTTCCGGCATCGCCTCATGAACTTATAAGACATCGCTGTCTGCACTCTGGTACCGAGTCGTCGGTCGACTGGTCGCTGGGAGACCTCTCCGTACGAATTAACTCTCCGTTCACGTCAAATGACGGAGAGGTTATCCGTCAGCTAATGCTCGATGGGCATGGTATTGCTCTGAAATCGATCTGGGACGTTGCGGAAGATATCGAAAGCGGAAGGCTCTGTCAGATCCTTCCGCAGTATCAGTCTCAGGCTGCGCCTCTTCACGCCATATATCCCCACAGACAACATGTGCCTCCCCGGGTTAAGGTCTTTATTGACTTTTTAATTAAAAATATCCGCGAGCCAGATATTTATGCGAAAGGATCCGGTGTGGAAAACAGGAAACCTGATTAACTGAGCGCCAGCAGGCTCTACTCTCCGGGATGATTTGTCCAGAAGAGTAGAGGTGAAGGGTTTTAGTTCCGGCTAATTGGCGGAAATCCGTGCTTGCGGGCGATAAATACAATAATAAACGTGGCAGCAAGTAATATGAGAAGCGCCGGAGGAAACGCAGCCACGCCCATATGATTGAGCAGTAATCCGCCAATCAGTCCGCCTCCTGCAATGGCGGTATTCCAGACGGTCACAACCATGGATTGGGCCACATCAGCGACATCACCAGCCGTTTTTGCCATTGCCGTCTGGAAGAATGTTGCTGCACCGCCAAAGGCCAGTCCCCATGCCGCAATCGACGCATAGGTTACGGCCGGTATGTGACTGGCCACACCCAGAGCGGCGGCTGAAAGGGCGAACAGAACGGTACTACCCAGCGTCAGTCCTCTCAGGTGCGCATCGATAAACATGCCTGTCACCCAGATACCCAATAACGAAGTGATCCCAAAGAGAAGCAAAGCAATGTCGGTCTGCCCCCCGATACCTGACGCATTGATAAACGGGGCGATATAGGTGTACAGGATATTATGTGCCAGAACGAAGGTGAGCACAGCGAGCAGTACCGGACGCACTCCCGCAACGCCCAGAACACGATGTAACGGAAGGCGCTGACTGTTCTTCTGACCCGGGAAGTCCGGGACACGGATATAAATCCATAGCACGAGTAACAACGCCATTATGCTCATAATGCCAAAACACATTCTCCACCCGACCAGGTTGCCAAGGAAAGTCCCCGCCGGTACGCCAAGCGAAAGCGCAAGAGGAGTCCCAACCATTGCAATGGCAATGGCTCTTCCCTGAAGGCTTTCAGAAACCATCCGGGAAGCATAGCCGGGTAATAATGCCCAAAGTAATCCTGCCGCGATACCGGCAACAAAGCGGGCACTCATCGTAAGAAAATAGCTGTCCGAAAAAGCGGTGATCGTATTGGCAACCACGAATCCGGCCATCGCCGTTATCAGCAACGGTCGACGACGACGCATCCCCTGGGTCATCACGGTTAACGGGATCGCGGCCAGAAGAGAGCCTATGGCATAAATCGTGACGAGCTGGCCAGCCATTGCCTCAGAGATATTCAGCCCGGAACTGATTTGTGGCAGCAGACCCGCAGGAAGAGCCTCGGTGAGTATTGTAACAAACCCGCCCAGGGCAAGCGCCAGCAGAGGTATGAGAGGGAGTCGTGCGCTTGTGGCTCCAGAACGGGTTATGGATGAACAGGACATATTATTGCCTCAGGTTTGTTGCCATAAGCCCCTGGAAGGTCACTTACAGCCGTGTAATTGCTGAATGTGACTATTTTTACTGCATTCTATTCCTGAGACAATAATGCTATTGTTCATAACATTTGAGATTTAATTTCACAAATAAGGTGTGTTATGGCACAGCTGAGCGGCATAGATATTTTTGTACAGGCGGCAGAAGCAAGGAGCTTTTCTGTGGCTGGTCGACTGTTGGGCGTCACGCCATCAGCGGTGGGGAAAAGCATATCCAGGCTGGAAGAGCGTCTTGGCGTTCGTCTTTTTCATCGAAGCACTCGTAGCGTTACGTTGACGGCAGAAGGGGGCCTTTTTCTGGAGCGATGTCGTCGGATCCTCAGTGAAATAGAGGCGGCAGAGCTTGAACTATCAGAAACGCAGCAGGCCCCCAGAGGCAAACTGCGTGTCAGCCTGCCTCTGGTTGGTATGCTGGTTATGCCAGCACTGACTGACTTCATGCATCGTTATCCGGCAGTTGAAATGGATGTTCATTTCTCCGACCGGGTTGTAAACGTAATCGAGGAAGGGTTCGACGTTGTTATGCGCTTCGGAGAGCCTCATGATTCGAGGCTGATGTCCAGATCGCTGGGACAGTACAGGCTGCATCTTGTTGCCTCTCCGGGTTATCTGGCCCTGAGAGGTACCCCTGATAAGCCGGGTGAGCTTGTCAACCACGCATGCCTTCAGCACAGATTTCCCAGTTCGGGTAAGTTTGAACCCTGGCCGTTTAAGCAAACGGAAGAAATTGCAGATTTAGTCCTGCCTACTTCAATGATTTGCAATACTTCAGCGGCTCTTCTGGATGTTGCCAGGGCCGGGCTGGGTATAGCTTGTCTGCCGGACTTTATGGTTCAGGAGGCGATAGACAAAGGAGAGCTTGTTACCGTACTGGACGAACATACTGAGCATCATGGAACACTCAGATTATTCTGGCCATCGAGCAAGTATTTGTCTCCAAAATTACGCGTGTTTATCGATTTCATGGTTGAACAAATATTTGCGCAGAAAAATTTCAGATTAACGCAAGAGTAGAGTTTATGAACTTATGAAGAAAATAGCGCTTAAACATAATGCAAGAAACGAAGGATTAATGGGGACTTAACCCTATGAATTTATGGGAACTATCGAAGTTCATGAAGCAATAGACCTATGGAGGTTGTGCAAGAAACGAGATGGCTATCCTAAATCATAACGTATTGATTTATCAGTTAGTGGGAGTGTCTTATGAACTTATTTACCACAGTAGGTGATTTAACATAATATACATTATGCGCACCAAGATAGAGGCAGCAAGATTACGCGGTTTTGATCAGAACTCAGTTAACCATCCCGGGATTCTGCTCATGGCCCATTCAGCGCAGTTTTTTACTTTGGATGAAGTTAACCCATTTTGTCGACCGGCAACTGACAACGCAGATGGCCGCGCAGCGCCTGGATATCTTCGCTCGTCAGTGCCGACGTCTTCTGTCGCGTTACCGTGAATCTGGCCCGCCTGGTATGGCTAACCGCCGTCGAGGAAACCCCAGCAATAATCAGTTGCCTGATGGTTTTGCACAGTACGCGCTCAATATAATCCGAGATCGCTATACCGACTTTGGCCGATGCTGGCGTGTGAAAAGCTTGCAGAACTGCACGATGTCCACCTGTAGAAAGAAACTGTCCGGTCGCTTATGGTTAAAGCCGGTCTCTGGATCCCCCTCAAACAACGTGCGCCGAAAATTCAGCAGCCACGTTATCGTCTTGCCTGTTGTGGTGAGTTGATCCAGATTGATGGCACGCTCGATGCCATGTTCCTCGACTACGAAGCGGCCAAAGATTATGCGACCCGCTTCAGGCTGGTCACGGCGGCGAATATCCCTTCTTTCGACGCGCTATTGACCATGCTGGCTTCCCTGCCCTACCTACGAACACCTCTCGGAAATCGTTCAGGGAACAATCGCAGATGTAAGAAACCGCCACGCCATGATGGTAACGTTCACCGTCCTGTGTAAAACCCAGTTATTGCCTCTGGCCATGACTGTGTAGTAAATTTGGCTGTTGATTAGGTGCAGAGCAATGATAGAGCGTTTTCTGCGACACGATAATTTTACGCACTATGAAGGTTAAATTTTGAAAGCAACAAATTTTTCGGAATTAATAAAGATAGCCGCTCTGCAGCTTTTTAGAGAAAAAGGATTCAACAATGTCTCCACCCGCGATCTTACACAAAAGCTTAATATTTCCAGAAGCCACATCTATCATTATTATAGTAACTGGGAAACATTAAAAAAATCGGCCATAAAATATATGTTTGATAATGACATAGAGGAATGTCATGCAACGTTTAAGGCCTCGGAAAGTATGAGCCCAACTGACAGGGTCAGGCTGTATATCAAAACGCTGTTACCTGATGCGCCATCAGCGCACTGGCTGCTCTACCTTGAACTCTGGCCGATGGCCGCGCGTGACGATGATTATGCTAATTTGGTTCATAATCAATCACTGCAATGGATCAATATACTCGAAGAAATCATCGACTCCGGAATTAATGAGGGCGAGTTTTTCTCGATAAACGCTTCGGTATCCGCCAGACAAATAAATGCATTAATAGATGGATACTCGAGTTTGCTGATCCTCGATTATTCAAAAGAAAAAAGAACCACTTTTCTTAATGAAATATATGAGATTTCTTTTAAAATCCTTGGTAAACCCTTCTGAAGCGCATGAAAAGCCCGCAGTTGAAATTAGCGCTTGTTTATGTCCAGATAGCTTAAAATGCGTTTCATTTTACTTTCCGCTGTGGTGTTACCCGCAACTCGGGCATCTATCCATGTCTCATCAGCTTCAGGGTGAGGCCCTGATAATATGACATATCCTTCCCCATATTTATATCTGGCGATAGCGACATCGCCATTGTCGTAATAAGCTATCGCCTGGAAACCAGCGTTTGAGGTTGTGTTATTCAGATAGGGGCCATCCTGATAGTAAAAAGGTTCCTGTTTATTATTCCATTTCACTTGCAAGGTGTAATCCCCCTCATCATAGGCGCGTGAACCAGGTCTTCCCACTTCTGACTCAAGGGGAGCATCAATGAGCCCAATCCAGTCTTTATCGGCAAGATACGCACCCATGCAAATGCCAATAAAATCTTTGCCGCTTTTCACAAATTGACGGATAGCCTCAGCGCCATCATCACCAATGATGTCATAAGAACCGGGTATATCCTGACCGCCGCCGGGTTGAATGTAGATATCGAATTTTTTAAGCGTTTGCTCATTCACTTTCAGCGTTTCTTTTTCACCCACATAAGCGATGTTCAGCGGCAGGCCAGTACCGACGAGCGATTTCACCACCATTTCTGAACACCCCGCGCACCCGGCGTCTCCCCTATAAACAGCGATGCGATAAGTTTTTGATGGTGAGGCATTTGCTAAGGTTGGTGCGGAAAAAATAGAGAAAGTAAAAGCCAGAGCAAGGGTAATCATATTTGCTCTCTTCAACTGAGTTTCCTGGAAAAAAAGTGGCATTACGCTATTCCCCTTGTCATAGAGTGTTTTGTAAATCATTAAGAACCATTTTTACCATTCTAAATGCATGGCATAAAATTAGAGCGGTCGCTCAAATTTAACTTTGGCGTTGATTTTGTCAAGCGTTTTTAAGCGCAGCAAAAAAAAGTTAATACGTAAAAAAGTGTAACTCCGACAAAGTTGTATAAATTTTTTAGTGAGATGCAGGCGACATACGACAGGATAAAAAAGCAGAAACAGCAGTATCCTTGAAATCATCAACTAAGGTATAAGGGCTAATTAACAGGCGCTGTCCTGAAAGCCATACTTAACTGAACAAGACATTTTTTTTTCGTGATATGTCCGTGAGAGTATGCATCGGCGAGTACGAGGCAGATGAGAAACGGCGATGGCCCGAATCGTATAAAGACGCAAACCTGAAATTCCGGATACCGCGCTTCAGGACATCGCTCAAGACGCCAATAGCGGGCAGTATCCGGACGGTACTATCGAACGCCGGGCCAACGGTACTACCCTGCCCTTTATGACCTGCGGCCGGCTATCTCACCCACGCACTTCTCCCTGAAATTTAGCATCGTCGCGGTTAATGTCGAAAATTTGCCACCTGACGTGGTTGGCATCGAGGGTGAAAACTGCCGTGGCAAGGGTGTTCTCCTCATCTGGATCGTCCGCAGCCAGCCGGTAAATTGGCAGTTCGGCGTCATGGGTATCTGAGAGAATGGCTTTTGCCGCCGCGGCGTCAAACGGAGGTTGCGTTTCGCACCACTGCACGAGGCGTAACTGCCGCGACGCTGAACTGTCGGTAACGATCTGCTCAACGCCAGCCAGTGCCGCATGCACCAGATGATTGGCATGCCCGGCCATCGTCGTCAGGGGTAGAACGGAGCAGCCTTGCCCGGTGGCCTCAACGCTGAACAGCCGCGCATCGCCCAGCTGCCCGAGCGTATGGTGAAACGCCCCGGATCTCGGCTGGCCGGTAAGTATAGTGATGGCCTCGTCGAGAGTGTTCGCATTCAGCGAGGCGCGAGCCAGGATCTGACGCGGTAATCCCTGCGGACGATGCACTGCACGGATGTTATTCACCGTGTTAACGATACCTTTTTCATTCACCGCAAAGGTGTGGCCGCAAATCGACCCCGGATAGGCAAAACTCGTAAAGCTCAGTCCGCGACTCGGAGTAATGGTAGCCAGCAAGCATTCATTCCGTAACTGAGGAAAACCGTCTTCATTGTGCGCGATAATCCGCTCGCCTGCGGCGTTTACCCCGGCCACCGTCGTACAGCCATCCGACGTTGAGCGCACCAGATCGCCACGGCAGTTCCAGGCAAAGACCTGATCAACAGTGGCCTCCAGCCCCTGCGCCAACCCCTCCAGCTCCTGCCAGATGTGCGGATAATGCCGCTGCACCTCGGCGCGCATTATCCGGGTCTCAGGGGATGCCTGCAGGGTCATCACCGTTTGCCACAATGACGTGAGGATCAATTTCTGATGCCATGCTTCACGGCCAAGCTCGCCAAGGCGCAGGCCAATCTCAAACGGGGAACCACTGATGTCGATTTTCTTCATGTGATGGATTCACTTATGTTCATGAAACGTGCTGTAAAAATTCTTTCAGGCGCGGATTGCTACTGGCATTCAGCAGGATATCAGGTGGGCCATCTTCAGCAATGGTTCCACCATCGATAAAAATCAATCGAGAGGCCACATCGCGCGCAAAGCCAATCTCGTGCGTCACTATAATCATGGTCATCCCTTCATCCGCCAGTGAACGCATCACTTTTAATACTTCATGGCGCAACTCCGGATCGAGCGCAGAGGTTGGCTCATCAAACAGCATCATTTTCGGTTTCACCGCCAGCGCGCGGGCGATAGCCACGCGCTGCTGCTGGCCGCCTGAAAGCTCCGACGGATAGTGCTCGGCCCGTTCGCCCAGGCCGACACGTTCCAGCAGCGCCAGCGCCTGTTCACGGGCTGCCGCTTGACTCATTTTGCGTACACGGATAGGCCCAAACATCACATTTTCCAGCGCCGTCAGATGCGGAAACAGATGAAACTGCTGGAATACCATCCCCGCTTCGCGGCGGATTTCGCACTCGTTGACGTGAGGATCGGTCAGGTGCATTCCGGCAACCAGCAAGGTGCCGGAGGAGATCTCTTCCAGCTTGTTGATACAACGCAGCAGCGTCGATTTACCTGAACCTGAAGGACCGATAATCACGACCACTTCACCGGCATCAATTTTCAGATTGATATCGTGCAGCACCTGAGTGGTGCCGAAATGTTTAGCGACCGCGCTAAATTCAACCATGCTCATAAAATATGGATCCTTTTCTCCAGTTGCTTCAGCAGGAAGCTCAGGCAGAGGGTGACGGCAAGATAAATCAGGGCTACCGCTGTCCAGACCTCAAGGGCACGGAAGTTCCCGGCGATGATCTCCTGCCCCTGGCGCGTTAATTCCGCGACGCCGATAACAATGAACAGCGAGGTGTCTTTAATGCTGATAATCCACTGGTTACCCAATGCCGGGATCATGCGGCGCAGGGCCAGCGGCATAATCACGTGCCATAACGTTGCGCGCTGCGATAATCCCATCGCAAGACTGGCTTCTTTAAATCCTCTATTGATGGACAAAATTGCGCCGCGCGTAATTTCCGCAATATACGCGCCGGAGTTAATAATAATGGTGACCATCGCGGCCGTGATGGGGTCGATACGAACAGGCAGAATCATTGGCAAGGCAAAATAGATAAACATCACCTGTACCATAATTGGCGTACCGCGAATCAGCTCGACAAAAATTAATGATAACGTTTTCGCGATGCCGCCTCCCAGTGCACGACAGACTCCTGCCAGCAGACCGATGATAAAGCCGCCCGCCAAACCGACCATAGAGATCAATATTGTCAGCTGCAGCCCCTGTAATAATAGCGGCAGCGATTCCCATATATATTTCGTTTCGAAATTCATAATGCGGTCTATTACTCTTGGTTCTGGCCGGGGTTACCCGGCCCGGCGGGGATTATTTAGGTTGCTTGTTAAACCATTTGAAATAAATCTTGTCGTAGGTGCCATCCGCGCGTAATGCGTTTAACGCGGCATCGACCTTCGGCGTCAGGCTGCTGTTTTTCTGCAGGGCAAAACCGTATTTCTGCGGCAGAATGCTGTCCGTTTCTCCGGTCGATTTTACCTTACCGCCACCTGCGGTTTTCACGTAGTAGAGTACGTTCGGGGAGTCGTGAACGACCGCATCCAGATTGCCTGCCTGCAGGTCGAGATAGGCGTTATCAATATTGGGAAATTCGACATAGTCGGCTTTATATTTTGATTTCATAAAACTGGCCGCGGCGGTGCCCTGCTTCAGCCCCACTTTTTTACCGGCCAGCTGGCTGAATTTGGTGATGGAATTATCACCACTTTTCACCGCCATTAGGAGATCCGCATCGTAGTAACCGTCGCTAAAATCAACGACCTGTTTGCGAGCATCGGTAATGGTGATCCCGGCCATTGCCACATCTAAATTACGCGATTGCAGCCCAGGAATTAAACCGCCAAAATCCATAGGGCGTAATTCGTAGCTGACATTCATTTTCTTCGCAATGGCTTCCCATAAATCGATATCAAAACCAACATATTTATTGCCTTGTTTAAATTCAAAGGGAACGAAGGCAGTATCCACACCGACTAATAATTTATCTTGTGCCATGACGGCAAAACTCGCCGAACAGGCAACCAGTGCCAGGGTAATCTTTAATTTTTTCAATAATGCAGACATAATAATCCTCAGCGTAATTAAGACAGCAGACAGGAGTTTTCGCGCAATACCCTAAAACTGATATTGGCGTTGAGAATAAAAACAGTATCCCTACATTCGCACGCGATATAAAAATGAAGGCGTGCGAATTAGTTATGCGGGAAGAATAAAATCCCTGGTGTCGGGTACTGGCGTCTGCGCGCCGTTCATAATCATTGAAAGAAAGCTGTAATAACCGTTGATGCCAATCAGATCGACAACGCCCTTTTCCCCCCAGAGATCGATTGCCTGTTGCCAGATATCATCGCTGACTTTTTTATGCTGATGCAGCTGCTGGCAAAAATGGTAAACCACCCATTCATCAGCCGCCAGCGCCTCTGGTTGACGCCGTTCATTAATTGCCTGCACCGCCTGCGCCGGGATCCCTTTTTCCCTGGCTATTGGCGCATGAATGGCCCATTCAACCGACTGCGACCAGTGACGCGCGGTCAGCAGGATCGCCAGTTCTGACAACCGCTGCCCCAGCGCGCTGCGGTAGCGCAGATACTCCCCCATTCGCTGCGCATGGGCCATCAGTTCCGGGCTGCGCAGCAACGGTTCAAACGGCGGCAGCAGCGCGCCGCGCGGCCCGTTGATAATCTCCTCCGCAAGCTGGCGTTGTTCATCGCTCCACTGCTGTTCTGACAGCGCAGGTAAACGATTCATGGCTGACGTCTCATCAGTTTATGCGTCTCTTCGCTGATGACCTTGTGCAGGGTATCCACCACGAAATCGAGTTCCGACCGGCTGACAATAAACGGCGGCGCAATCAGAATATGATCGCCCCGCTGGCCATCAATGGTTCCGCCCATCGGATAGACCAGCAGCCCGTGCGCCATGCACTGCGCTTTGATAGCCGCATGCAGCTTCAGCAGCGGATCGAATGCCGTTTTGCGCTCTTTATCGCTTACCAGCTCCACGCCGGCGAACAAACCGCGACCGCGCGTATCACCGACATACGGTAATCCTCCGAGCACATCATGCAGCGCCTGCTGCAAATACGCGCCCTGCTGCTGCACCTGCTCGAGCAAACAATCTCGCTCGATAACCTGCTGCACGGCCAGCGCAGCCGCTGCGGCTGTCGGGTGGCAGATGTAGGTGTGACCATGCTGGAACATTCCGCTACCGGCTTGCAGCGCGGCGACGATTTGCTCACTGGCCAGCACTGCGCCAATGGGCTGATAACCCCCGCCTAAACCTTTTGCGATGGTCACGATGTCAGGGACAACGCCATCCTGTTCAAAGGCGTGCAACGTGCCGGTACGGCCCATGCCGCACATCACCTCATCGGCGATATACAGAATGCCGTATTTATCACACAGCCGACGAACGCCTTGCAGATAACCCGGCGTAGGCGGCATTGCGCCGGTGGTTGCGCCAACCACCGTTTCGGCGATAAAACCGATAATTTTTTCCGGCCCGGCGTCCAGAATTGCCGCTTCGAGTTCGCCAAGTAAGCGCTCAGTATATTGCTGCTGGCTTTCACCCGCCTCACGGTCACGGTACTCATTACAGGCCGACACGCGCACCACATCCATCAGCAGCGGCGCGAACTGGCGGCGGCGCCACTCGTTACCGCCAACGGCCAGCGCACCCAGCGTATTGCCGTGGTAGCTTTGTTTACGGGCAATAAATAGCGTGCGATCCGGCTGCCCGATCTCCACAAAATACTGGCGCGCCAGCTTCAGCGCCGTTTCAACCGCTTCCGATCCGCCGGAGACGAAATAGGCATAGTTCAGGGAACCGGGCGCGGTGCGGACAAGCTGCTCTGCCAGTTGTTCCACCGTATCGCTGGTGAAAAAGCTGGTGTGGGCATAGGCCAACCGATCGATCTGCCGGTGCATCGCTGCCAGCACATCCGGGTGGGCATGACCCAGACAAGAAACCGCCGCCCCGCCGCAGGCGTCCAGATAGCGTTGACCACTGGCGTCGGTGATGTAAGCGCCCTGGGCACTGACTGCCACTGCCGGGGTGGTACGGAGGCTGCGGTGAATGATTTGACTCATGCTTTTATCCTGCTTTAGAAATCGCTTTCGCGTAAGTTGAAAGCATCTTGCAGGATCCATTTGAATCTCGTCAATTCAATAATGATTCAAATGTATTTAATTTTCTTATGATAAAAGCAAATGAATCATTTATCAGGATTTATCGGGCATCACATACGCCCCGGAGCGTTGCAGATAACGCTCTGCGCTCTCAATTTTATTCACCGCCTCCCTACCGTGGCGGGCAACCAACATCGCCAGCAAACACTCGGCGACGCCCATACCGGACACTATCGAAGGGAAAAAAGAGGGGCTGCTGAGGGAGAAAAGCAACGTGCAGTCCGCCGTTTGCGCCAGCGGCGAAACCGGTGAGTCGGTGATGGCGATAATCCGTGCCCCGGCCTGCCTGGCTGCATTGAGAACGTCGAGAGATTCGCGGGAATAGGGAGAAAAGCTGGTCAATAGCAGGCAGTCTTCCGCGTTGATCTCACGGGTGAAGACTTCGATATTACTGGCCAGCCCGTCAATCAGCGATACCTGGCGACTGAACAATCGATAGACATAAAACAACGACCAGGCGATAGGAAAGCTGGCGCGGAAGCCGCAAATATAGACCTGCTTCGCTTCATCCAGCAACGTAACCGCTTGCTGCATAGCGTGTTGATTCTCTGCCTGAGTGAATGCCAGATTGGCCTGATGCGCGAGGAACACCTCTTCGTACAGCGCGGGCTGCGTTCCTTTCGCGATCAATTTTTCAGCCTTAGATACATATGTATCATTTCCTAAGCCAAGATCGTCGATAAATGCACTTTTCAGCTCCCGCCAACCGTTATAGCCCAGACGCTGCGCCAGGCGTAGCAGCGTGGCAGGCTTAACGCCGGCTTCCGTGGCGAAGGCGCGCATTGATTGCACCACCAGTTGGTTGGCATTTTGCAGGGAAAATTCCGCCGCGCGCTGGAGTTCGGGCGACAGCAGGCTGAATTGGCTCACAATATTTTCACGAAGATTCATGGCGTATCGTTATCATCCGTAAGAGTGGCTGCGGCGAAACCGGGCCGCAGAAAGGGATATATATAACCATAATTCGCCGTAATTGCATTATGGCAGAGACGGAGGCTCATCCCTGCGCCACGGCGTATCGCCCCAGGCGATTGATCCGAAGCCTCTTTATTCGGCGCCTGAAACCGCGGGATTCGCAGGAACGAGCGTCTACCCAACTCTTTGATGGCATTGGAAAAAAACATTGTCGCCGCTATCGCAAAAGAGAAATTATTCGCTTTATTTATAAATTGGCTTGCTAAATAATTAGTCAGGTTTTATTACGCAGTAGAGGAATTAAGATGCGTTTCAGTACCATGCCCGACAGTGAAATTATTTCTGAACTGTGCCGAAGAATTAAAGAAACGCGTATACAGCTGGGCCTGTCACAGATTGAGCTGGCCGAACGCGCTCAGGTCGGCGCGGCAACCATTAAACGCGTTGAATTAGGCGAATCCGTTACCCTCAGTACGCTGATTGGTATTTTGCGCGGTCTCGATCGTCTGCACCAGCTGGAGTCGATTTTATTTGACTCGCACATGCGTACATTTAAGGCGCAGCTCAATGCCGGTCCCCCTTCCCGTATCCGTATTCGGAAAAAAACGCATCAGCCAAAAGAGAAATTGCCCGCCGCTGCCCAGACCAACGAGGCTGACGCCACGATTAACGAATGGTACACCTCATCGGCTTCTAACAGCGTGGTGTGGTCTTTTACGCCGTCCGACGGCGAGAAAAAAAGCTAACAGGTTTCAGATGATTTAAAGATCAGGGAAGAGAAAACCGCCTGCGGCTCAGGCAGGCGGCTTTTAGGGGACTCAGGATTCACACACCGCGACTTTAATCGCCAGACCGCCCCGGGCGGTTTCACGGTACTTGGCGTTCATGTCTTTACCCGTCTCAAACATCGTTTCGATAACTTTATCCAGTGAGACTTTCGGATCGCTGGTCCGGTACATCGCCATACTGGCCGAGTTTATCGCCTTCACTGCCGCAATCGCGTTACGCTCGATGCACGGCACCTGCACCTGGCCGGCCACCGGATCGCAGGTCAGACCGAGGTTATGCTCCATGCCGATCTCCGCGGCGATGCACACCTTCTCCGGACTGCCACCCAGCAGCTCGGCCAGTCCGGCAGACGCCATCGAGCAGGCCACGCCCACTTCGCCCTGGCAACCGACCTCAGCCCCGGAAATGGAGGCATTCATTTTGTACAGAATGCCTATCGCGCCCGCCGTCAGGAAATAGCGCATATAGATTTCCGGCGTCACCTCTTTGATAAAACGATCGTAATAGGCCAGTACCGCCGGGACAATGCCGCAGGCGCCGTTGGTCGGCGCGGTTACCACTCGCCCGCCCGACGCGTTCTCTTCCCCCACCGCCATGGCGAACATATTGACCCAATCCATCGCGCTCAGTGGCGTAATCGACTGGCTCTGCGGCGCCAGCACGCGGTGCAGCGCAGAAGCCCGGCGCGGCACTTTCAGCGGCCCCGGTAAAATACCTTCCGTATTCATCCCCCGGTTAATGGCGTTTCTCATGGTCTCCCAGATTTTCGCCATATTTTGCTCAACGTTCTCCCGGCCGTGGCGGGCGATCTCGTTTTTCATCATCACGGCGGAAATCGACAGGCAGTTGTTCTGGCAGTGCGCCAGCAGGTTGCGGGCAGAATAGAACGGAAACGGAATATCAACCTCCTCCTCCAGGTTCTTACCAAAGTTTTCCTCCGTGACGATAAAACCGCCGCCGATGGAATAGTAAGTCTGGAAGTGGACGATTTTGCCATCGCAAAACGCCGTAATGCTCATCCCGTTTTCGTGCAGCGGCAGAAACTCACTGTGAAAGCGCATGCATTCCGCCACCGGGAACTGTATCTCGCGCTGGCCCTCTTCAATACAGAGACGATGCATGGTGTTGACATCGCGAATAATGCCCGGAATGGCGTCGATATCAACGGTATCCGGTAGATACCCTGACAGACCAAGAATAATGGCGATATCGGTATGGTGACCTTTACCCGTCAATGAGAGGGAACCATACACATCCACCACCAGCCGAGTCACTTTATGCAGCAGGCCTTTTTCCTGCAGGGTATCAACAAACTGTTTACCCGCTTTCATCGGCCCAACGGTATGTGAGCTGGACGGTCCGATGCTGATTTTGAAAATATCGAAAACGCTAATCATATGGCACCCACGCGGTTACATAGCAAAACGGATGCGCCGCCGGTGACAGGCGGCACTGAAAACTTAGCTGAACAGAGAGAAGAAAATAGCGGAGATGGCAATCAGTCCCATTACCACCACAAACGCGTTGCTGATGTGGCCGCTGTACTTGCGCATGGCCGGTACTTTGTTGATGGCATACATTGGCATCAGGAACAGGATCATCGCGATGACCGGGCCGCCCAGCGTTTCAATCATCCCCAGGATGCTGGGGTTCAGGGTGGCAACAATCCAGGTGGTCACCAGCATGAACAGCGCGGTGATCTTATTCAGTTTGTTGATTTCGATCGATTTCCCTTTTCCGCGCAGTGACTTAATCACCATGCCGTTGAAGCCTTCACGCGCGCCGAGGTAGTGGCCGAGGAAGGATTTAGTAATTGCAATCATCGCGATGATCGGCGCCATCCAGGCAATCACCGGCGCGTTAAAGTGGTTCGCCAGATATGAGAGGATGGAGATGTTCTGCGCTTTCGCTTCCGCCAGGTTCTCCGGGGAGAGGCTCAGTACGCAGCTGAACACAAAGAACATCACCGTCAGCACCATCATGATGTGGGCGAAGCCCAGAATACGGGAGCATTTGCGCTCGGCGTCCTGGCCATATTCTTCACGTTTAGCCACCGCAAAAGAGGAGATAATCGGCGAATGGTTGAAGGAGAAGACCATGACCGGGATGGCCAGCCACAGAGTCATCCACAGACCATTTCCCGTTGCCGAAGCGCTGCTCAGCGACAGCGTATCCAGTACCGCGCCGTTCCATTGCGGGATCAAATACAGCGCCAATACCATCAACGCGAACACGAACGGAAACACCAGCACGCTCATGGCCTTAACAATCATTTTTTCGCCAAAACGGACAATCCCCATCATGCCGACAATTAAAATCAGCGACAAAATAGCGCGCGGCGGAGATACCAGACCAAGCTGGTGAGTAATAAAGCTATCGACGGTGTTGGTAATAGCAACGCTATAAACCAGCAGAATCGGATAAATAGCGAAGAAATAAAGCAGCGTGATAAGCTTACCTGCACCGGTGCCGAAATGTTCTTCCACCACTTCGGTAATATCTTCTCCCGGATTTTTGCCCGACAGGACAAAACGGGTTAAACCGCGGTGGGCAAAAAAGGTCATCGGGAAGGCAAGAATGGCCATGATGATTAACGGAATTAAACCGCCAACCCCGGCGTTAATTGGCAGGAAAAGCACCCCTGCACCAATTGCGGTACCGTACAGGCCCAGCATCCACACGGTATCACTTTTTCTCCAGCCGCTGCTCTCGCGAGCAACGAGGGTATTTTGAACGGTTTCCATAATATGGCCTCAGTAATATAGAGTAGGGTCAAATTAATTTGACTCTGATTCAGGTAATAAAAACGCTGTGTTTGTTTGGCTATTTTATAAAATGCAACTATGCTGATTCACTAACAGCGATCACATAACCTGATTTATAGTGGCATCTTTTAACGCATCAAAATTAGTACTGAAATATTATTATTTTTTAAAGTATCACTTTTAATACGTTATTATTTATATGGGTGTACCTAACTTGCCGGATATTTATATAATTCACGTGCAGAGATAACAACCACTATTTGTCATACGATTAATAAAACGCAAAAATCAGGGGCAAGGAAATAAACGCCCTCCCCCTCAATTTTCGCTAAAAGCCCTTGTAGTGCTCTTTACTCAGGCCATATTTCTTCATTCTGAGATAGAGTTTTTTACGCGGAATAAGCAGATACTCCGCCACTTCATTAATGCGCCCCTGATGGAGATTCAGCGCTTCGGTGATGATCTGCCGCTCTACGTCCTCAACACGTCGATCGAGCGGCGTCGGCTCGCCGACGTGCATCAGCGGATTCACCGTATCCGCGAGCGGTAATACCCCCACCGCATACAGTTCGGCAGCGTTCGCCAGTTCGCGGACGTTGTTCGGCCACGCCCGACGTATCATTCCTTTTAACAGATGGCTGTCCACCTCCGGGACGGAATGATTCAGCCGCTGACAGGTTTTTTGCAAATAGTGGTGGAATAGCGGCTCGATATCATCAGGCCGCCTTGACAGCGGCAGGCAGGCAATTTGCGTCATCGCGAAGCAGTAATAGAGTTCCGCCACGATCTGGCTACTGCCCGCCAGCGCCACTAGCGAAGCGCTGCCGATACCAATCAGGCGAAAAGGTCGCTTCTCATGGCTCTGCGCCTGTACCAGCTGATGTTGTTGCTCATGAGTCAGGTGCCCCGGGTGGCTTAATACCAGCGTTCCGCCCTGCGCCTGCGCGATCGCGTCATTCAGCTTATGGGCGTTGGCCGCAGTCAGTTCGCAGTAGATAAAAGGGCCTTCGGCGTTACGCCCCAGCTGGTGCAGGTAACGCGCGCCGGTCATACGCCCGGTTCCCGCTTCGCCGTAAAGCCAGACCGCAATATCCGTCTCTGCCAGCTGCTGTAAACGCTGGCGATACTGTTCCGTCCATTGGCTGCGCCCGATCAGCTCAACCCGTAATTTTTGCTGGCCGTACTGGCGACGCGCGATCACCGCTTGCCGCTGGCGCAACGCGGCGTCCACCAGCGAGAGCAGCTTTCCCGGATCGACCGGCTTTTGCAGAAAATCCCAGGCCCCCTTTTTCACCGCATCCACCGCCATCGGTACGTCGCCATGCCCGGTGATAAGCAGAATCGGCAGCTGCTCGTCATCCTGATGAAACAGCGTCATCAAATCGATGCCGGAGCAGCCGGGCATGCAGACATCGCTCAGCACAATGCCGGGCCAGTCCTTGTGCACCCACGCCCGCGCATCAAAGGGGTTATCGCAGGCGTGGACATGATAACCCGCTTGCTCAAGCAGCTGCGTATAGGCATCCAGCACGTCGCGATCATCATCAATCAGCAGAATCGAACACTCATTACTCAACATCATTTACATCCGTTAAATTAAATTGCAGCACCACGCAGGCATTGCGCGTTAACGTCGACGCCAGGCACAGCGTCCCTTCCATTTGCGTCATCAGCGAAACAGAAATCGACAGCCCTATCCCCAGCCCCACATCTTTGCTGGTGGTGAACGGCTTCAGCAGTGACGGTAGCAAGGCCGCAGGCCAGCCGGGACCGTTATCGGCAATCAACACGCACAGGGTGTCGCCGTGGATTTGCCAGCTCACCGTTATTTTCGCCGCGTTCGGACAGGCGTCGAGCGCATTCGACAGTACGTTGACCAGCACCTGATGAACCCGCACTTCATCGCCGCGGATCCAGACGGTTTCATCCGGTATCTCCAGCGTCCCCTGCTGCGGCTTATGGCGCATCGCCAGCAGTTCCCACGCCACCGTAAACGTCTGACGCAAATCAACCGGATGCAGCGGCGTTTCCAGTTCAGCGCGGCGGGTAAACTGACGCAGCGAGCGGATAATCGCGTCAATGCGGTTAATCAACCCTTCCGCTTTACTTAACGTCGCCCGCGCCTGCGCCGTCTGTCCCTGCTCAATCGCCCGTCCTGCCGTAAACAGATACATCGACAGCGCGTTCAGCGGCTGGTTGATCTCATGCGCCAGGGTGGTCATCGTCTGCCCCACCACCGCCAGTTTAGCGGTCTGGATCAGCTCGTCCTGGGTGGCGCGAAGATCGGCCTCAATCGTTTTTCGCTCGCCAATCTCCTGTTCAAGCTGGTGTTTTTGCGCGTTAAGCTGACCCAGCGTATGGCGAAGCAAACCGGCAATACGCCCCAGCTCATCCCGGCCATAAACCGGAATGGTGGCATCCGTCCGGCCTAAACCAATCTGCACCACCGCCTGGTTCAGCGCGGTAAAGCGTTTCACCAGCCGCGATCGGATGAAATAATGATTCAGCACCCACGCCAGCAGCAGCGCCAGCAGCGTCGCCACCAGAATCAACCCGCCGCTCACGCGGACAATCTGTCCCATACGCTGATTAAACATCTGCATTTGCTGATGACTGCTGCCAAGCTGGGCTTCAAGCAGCGTCCTGAAGCGCCCCAGCGTGGCTTCTCTGGCGCGACTGGCATCCACTAACGCTTTTTGCGCGGTAACGTAGTCGCGCATGGTATCCGGCATCTTATTTTTCACCATGCCGATTTCCAGCAGCTCATCTATCGTTTGTCGCAGGGTGATCGTGCTCGGCCAGTCGTCCAGCGCGCGAATATTTTCATCCGACGTTTTCTTCAGGTTTTCGAGATAGCGGATATGCGTCTCCACCAGCATGCCGTCATCATTTCCGGATTTCAGTTCATTAAGCCTGTCGCGCAGGTCGTCAACGATTTGATTCTCAATGCGGGCCAGCGTATAGACCTGCTGCTGTTCGTTCTGGACTTCTCTGGAACGCTTCAGGTACTGCGCCGCGTCGCCCTGGCGGGCTTCTATCTGATCGAGCAGCGTTCCCTGCTGCCAGGTAAAGTCCTGCACCAGTGAATTCAGCTCAGTGGTAAAATCATCGTGCAGCCAGTCGATACGCGCCGAGAGCTCCCCCACCTTTTCGCGTACCAGAAACATGTTGTAGAGCACGCGATCCAGCTCCGACAGCAGCGCGCGGCTGTCCTGTAAAATCACCGCCAGCTGCTGGCGTTCCGCGGGTGACAAGCCCTGACTCAGCCGCTCGATTTTATCCAGATGCTGAATAATCTGGTTACGCAGCTGCAGGCGCACCGTGGTATTCGGCGCCAGCAGAAATTCATTCAGCTGATCGACCACCAGATTGAGATTGCCTTCAATCAGAAAAGCAGAGTGGATGCGGGGAAAATACTCGTCCAGCGAATAGCGTATCTGCGAGCTTTGCTCATGCCATGAATAGAGGCTGACGCTGCTGACAATCAGCGTCAGCAGCGCGCCCATCAGAAATGCCCCGCGCAGGCTGCTGCTGATACTGATTTGCCGCAGACGTTGCAGTATGGAACGGGCCATCATTTCAGCTCTTCCAGTTTATTGATCGCCTGCCGCTGGTTGTTGAGAAACCAGAGCTGCCACTCCATCATTTGCTGCTCCGCAAAGCTCTTATTATCGAACTTAGCCAGCCAGGCTTCATCCTCGCTGCTTGCCGGATCGACCGGTACGCCGGTTAGCAGCGCGCGTATCTCGGGCAGCGGACGCTTAAGGCGAGCCTCCGCGCTGTGCAGCGCTCGCCAGGCATCTTTCAGCTGGGCGAGACGAAAGCTGATCGCCGTATCAAACATCCGCTGAACCAGACGCTGACGCTTAAGGATCAGGCGATAGTTCAGCGGCGGCTGATTCATCAGCACCGCCTGCTGCGCCGCCCGTGGGTTGCCTGCCGTCAGCGGCGTCACCGGGTATTTCCCGGTATTCGCGTCGGCGAGGATCCGCTGGCCTTCCGGGCTCAGCAGATAGCGAATAAACCGCCGCGCCTCGTTGGCGTGCTGGCTATTTTTGAGCACCGCAACGTAGGTAGGCGACACCGCCGACTGCGGAAAATAGAAAAAGGCAAGGTGCGGATCGTTCAGCAACAGATTGGCATAGTTATCAATCACCGGACCGGCTACGCCCAGCCCGCTTTTGATCTTATCCGCCACGCCAAAGCTGCGGGATGAAATCGTCACCAGATTTCCCGCGCTTGCCAGCAGCGTTTGCCATCCCTTAAGCCAGCCTTTTTGTTGCAGCAGCGACTCCACCATCAGATGATTGGTGTCCGAGCGCGACGGGCTGCTCATCAGCAGCGCCCCCTGATATCGGGGATCGGTGAGATCGTCCCAGTCCGCTGGCGCAGGCAGATGCCGCGTCGCCAGCGCCGAGCGGTTAATCAGCAAGCCAAACCCCGACATCGCCACGGCAACGGAGGTGGCGCGGATGGATTCCGGCACCAGGCGTTGACTGGCCGCCGGCGCGCCGCTGA
The DNA here is from genome assembly GCF_000293135.1 of Klebsiella sp. OBRC7. Lineage (NCBI taxonomy): Bacteria > Pseudomonadati > Pseudomonadota > Gammaproteobacteria > Enterobacterales > Enterobacteriaceae > Klebsiella > Klebsiella sp. OBRC7. The sequence continues at coordinate 178,715 of NZ_ALNJ01000027.1, forward strand.
ACGGCGCCAGCTTTTGATGCTCCTGAAGATGCTGCAGCAGCATCGGTGATGAGGTCAGGACCAGATCTACGTTCTCCGCATTTGCCGTATCAAGCAGCTGTTCCAGCGAGGCGCTGGTGCGGTTGAGGGTGCGAATCATCACCGACCCCGGCTCCGTTTGCCAGCGTGCGATAATCCACGCGGTGGCGCTGGGGGAAAATGTTGTCGCCATCACCAGTTCGTTACCCTGCGCCGCACAGGCGCTGAATCCGGCGGCCAGCAGCAGCAACGCGAGCATTATGCCGGGTGCCCGACTCCACCGCAGAAACATGTTTGTGATCCCGTTCATAAATATTGAAATACCGAAAAAAGAGCGTTGAGACAAAACTTACCCGTTTATGACGCCTGGCGGATTAATCACCGCTAGCCTCGAAATAGCCGCGCTGGCCTCCGGGAATATCAGCAAACATTACCAGATAATGAATGTGGAATTTGTTAATATCCGCACACGCCTGACATAAAATCAGCGGAAAATTAATTATTCGCTATTTCATTGATGATCAATGCGTTAAAAATAACCCCTGAATTCATCAGTTTGAGTCAATTTTGACCCATTTTGACGATTTGAGTTTTCTGACCACTTATTTCATTCTTCATGTCGAATACTCCTGATGTTCATATCAATATAAAATACAGGTGACGACATGTTATCAATATTAAAAAAGGGGCCGTCGGCAAATAAAGTGCCGGCTGAGAAAATTCAGGCAACTTATGGCCGCTACCGCATGCAGGCGCTGCTAAGCGTATTTCTGGGTTATCTGGCGTACTATATTGTGCGCAACAATTTCACCTTATCCACGCCTTATCTGAAAGAGCAGTTAGATCTGAGCGCCACCCAGATCGGTTTGCTCAGCAGCTGTATGCTCATTGCGTACGGGATCAGCAAAGGCGTTATGAGCAGCCTGGCGGATAAAGCCAGTCCGAAAGTCTTTATGGCCTGCGGCCTGGTGCTGTGCGCGATCGTCAACGTCGGGTTGGGGTTCAGCACCGCGTTCTGGATCTTCGCTGCGCTGGTCGTTCTGAACGGTCTGTTTCAGGGGATGGGCGTCGGCCCTTCTTTTATCACCATCGCTAACTGGTTCCCTCGCCGGGAGCGCGGTCGCGTGGGGGCTTTCTGGAACATTTCCCATAACGTCGGCGGCGGGATTGTCGCCCCGATCGTCGGCGCCGCATTTGCGATTCTCGGTACCGAGCACTGGCAGAGCGCCAGCTACATTGTCCCGGCCTGCGTGGCGGTGGTGTTCGCCATCAGCGTACTGGCGCTCGGTAAAGGTTCGCCGCGCGAGGAAGGACTGCCTGCGCTGGAAGAGATGATGCCGGAAGAAAAGGTCGTACTTAACGCTAAACACGCGGTAAAAGCGCCGGAGAATATGAGCGCATTCCAGATCTTCTGCACCTACGTTCTGCGCAACAAAAACGCCTGGTATGTCTCCCTTGTGGACGTGTTTGTCTATATGGTGCGTTTCGGCATGATCAGCTGGCTGCCTATCTATCTGCTGACGGTGAAACATTTTTCCAAAGAGCAGATGAGCGTCGCGTTCCTGTTCTTTGAATGGGCGGCGATTCCGTCGACCCTGCTGGCGGGCTGGCTCTCCGACAAGCTGTTCAAAGGACGGCGCATGCCGCTTGCCATGATCTGTATGGCGCTGATTTTTGTCTGCCTGATCGGCTACTGGAAAAGCGAATCCCTGCTGATGGTGACGGTGTTCGCGGCGATCGTGGGCTGCCTGATTTACGTGCCGCAGTTTCTGGCCTCCGTGCAGACCATGGAAATTGTGCCCAGCTTTGCCGTCGGCTCCGCCGTGGGACTGCGCGGATTTATGAGCTACATCTTTGGCGCATCGTTAGGCACCAGCCTGTTTGGCGTGATGGTGGATAAAATGGGCTGGCACGGCGGGTTCTATCTGCTGATGGGCGGGATCGTCTGCTGCATTCTGTTCTGCTACCTCTCTCATCGCGGCGCGCTGGAGCTTGAGCAACAGCGTAAGAACACGCAACAGCAAGAAGCCGAACTGGCGCTGGCCGACGCACAATAAGGGCCTGAACCCGGCAAAGGAGAGTGCCAGCCTGCTGGCACTCCTGAGGTTAATTCCACCGGCATGCCGTTTTAGCCGCGTAAAATGCCAATGGCCTGCTGCTCCCCAAGGAATTCAGCGCTTACTTCGCCGGAATAATCAGCACCTGGCCCGGATAGATTTTATCGGGATGCGTCAGCATCGGTTTGTTGGCTTCAAAAATACGTTGATACTCATTAGCAGAGCCATACATCGCTTTAGAGATGGCGCTCAGGGTGTCGCCAGATTTCACCGTATAATAACGACTTTCCGCCCCGCTTTGCGCCACCTTCACGCTGTCATTAACCTGGCCAACGCCGGTGACGTTACCTACCGCCACCAGAATTTTTTCCTTATCTTCTTGCGAACCAACATCGCCGGTAACCGTCGCGGTGCCGTCGTCCGCAACATCAATATTAACCTTTTCGGCACCAGGCAGATTAAGACCATCAATATGTTTTTTCAGCTTGTCGGCCTTATCTTCCTTGCTGCCGCCGGAGACGGCGTCCCATATTTTCTCGCCCGCTTCTTTCACAAAATTCAATAATCCCATCGTTCCATACCTCCATTACTGTTTCACGATCAAATAATCATCAGACCGGTTAAGCCCATTTCCAGGATGTCGGTTCTGCTACCCCAGAGCGGCAACCGCCTGAAGCAGCACAACCTGCCATCAAAGTATAATCAATAAGCGTCAACGTGCAGGATATTTGCCCTGACATGGCAGGAAAGTCTGCACGCTGCCCAGGGATATGACATGAAATAAGCGTTAAGCCGCAGTGATGGCGAAAACGGCTCAGGTCGGGACAATCAGCTGCAGGCCTGGATAGCGCTGCAGCCAGCGTTTTTCCGCGACGCGCTGGCTGAAAATAGCCAGCTTATGCTGCGCAAATACCGGCGTGGGCCGCAGACGGAGTGCAAACAGATCGTCCAGCCCGTAGGGCGCAATAACCTCAATAAGCCCTGAACGTCCCATTCTGACCGCGATAGCCGTCGCCGTTTCAGGCCAGTACAGCAACGCATTCTCCGTGGAGTGATAAGGTTTATTACCGTTACGTTGATGCATTCTGGCCTGATTCTTCACCGACCAGTTAAAGGCGGATGATTGCTGGCTCAGCCTCTCTTCCAGCGCCCTATCGTCGGCGGCGCTGCCGCTTTTCGCGTCGAACCAGACAACATCCACATCACCCGAAACTGGCCTTTGCCCGTAGCCGTGCAGATGATCCCAGACCGCATCCCTGACAAAGCCGGCGCCAATCCAGCCATCGCTGAGTTCCAGCGTCTGAACGGCGTACAGCGCGTTCATTCTTATCGGGTCGTTTAACAACACGCTTTGTAAGAGGTCCTGATATTTCATGGTTTCCCTGTAAACTGCGATCGGTCCGCTAAGTGTATCAGCGTTCAGGAGGCGCCGCTTCAGGCGCCCCCTGTTATTGGGGTCAGTTTGGATATCGAAAATTATTTTACGTTTTAACCATTTAGATGTGAGAAAACCGCTCTCTGAGCGGATTTTCGTATCCCGATGAGCGATGCTGATAGCTCCTCTCAAACGATCTTAAGAAGAGCCTTCTGAATCCTTGATCGTGATAGTGTAGGTTTTGTCGAAATCGCCTGATTTTGAAAGCATTCCGCCACCTAAGCCGCCATGTACTCGTACTTTAACTATACCTGCTTTTGTTGGTATCCCTCTAATCTGGATGCAATTATTGAATTCATCATCATCACAATACTGTAGGTGGAGACCTAAATTATCTGGATGAATATCTCCTGCAATGACCTGCTTACCATAAATATCATAAGAAAGAACTATTCCGCCAAATATATTTATTTGGTTATAGTAGGGAGTGCCAACAATTGCATCATTAAGAATCTCCCCTTCTGGAGTAAATTCTGCCTGTAACGAACAGGCGGAAAGTAAAAGTAAAGATAAAACAAAAAATATCTTCCTCATGTTTATTTTAATAGTTTAAAAACCATCCCTCCAAAAATTTACTGCATGATGCCTTGTCGCCGGTCCGGGCTATTGCTTTACTTCCTTCAAACCAGGACGCAGTCGCTGAAATGATTTCTCCGTAACTCGTTTTATCACCCAATCAGGCCATTGCACTTGCCATTATTAATCCCTCAATATATAGGCGGTTATACTCACCGGCATCATACAACAATCACAACTTAACCAAAATCTTCGGCTTCTGGTTGCCGGTACTGTGCCTGAATGCGGCATATCTGGGAGGGGCTGTACCCTGTCGCATCTGCCGTTTCACGGATGCTCAGTTTCTTGACCTGCCGGTAGTACAGGACTTTATGATACCGTTCCTTATCGGCCTGCTTTCCCCGGTATTTACCCAGTGTATGCGCCCGTTCAATTCCCTGCTTTTGTCGCTGGCGGCGGCCCAGCCAGTCCTTATGCGACATCGCGGCCATCAGGTCGATAAGTATGTCATTGATGTCGGTTATCACGGCGCGGGTTATTGGGTCAGCCTGCGAAGGCTCCTTATCTGACAGAACCTGCTATGAGGTGGGTACATCCAGGCTGACAATCCGCAGCACGTGTTGCTCGATCTGCTTTTTCAGCCTCATCCGGTACATTACCAGCCGTATGCCCCTGCTTCAGTCCAGACTTGAAGAGGTCAATGCCATGGCTGCCCTTGATGAGTTGCCCGATATGGAAATATCTGACAGGGGGGGTAAAAGTCTCCCCGCTGGATAACTGCGTCCCGGTGCAGGTTTCACAGCTGCCAGAGCTGGTTTACAGCATGCTACCGCACCCTAAAATCACGGAAATTCTCGATGAGGTAAACAGCTGGACGACGTTTACCCGACATTTTTCGCATATAAAAAATGACATTATCCATCCCGATACCCGCCAGCTCCTCACCACCATCCTTGCGAATGGCGTCAATATTGGTCTGACCAAAAGCCCAGGAAGCACCAAATCATCAATGGAAGATATCCAGCCATGGTACATCCGCGACGAAACCTATTCAGCCGCCCTTGCAGAGCTGGTAAACGCGCAGGGGAAAAGACCACTGGCGGCATTCCGGGGAGACGGGACAACGTCATCATCAGATGGACAGAATTTCAGAACAAGCAGCTCAGGCAGCTACGCAGGGCAGGTTAACCCGAAATATGGGCAGGAGCCTGGACGTCAGTTTTATACCCATATATCGGATCAATACAGCCCGTTTTACACCTGTATAATCAGTCGGGTCAGGTATTCAACCCATGTGCTAGATGGCTTGCTGTACCACGAAATGACCCCTTATTCACCTCGCGGCTACGCTTCGTACGCAGCGTGATGGAAATCAATTTCCCACTGCAGCACATCACCGTAAAGCGCCGACAGCGCCTGCTTTTCACTTTCACTCAGCGCCATGGCGCAGCGGTCGAGTTCGTTCTTCAGCCAGAACGCCTGCTGATAAAATTCGTCCTCCGCGTGTATTTCCACCCAGCGACGCACGTCAGCATCGCTCTGGCGATGTTCGCTCGCCCGTCGGCACCAGAAATAATACATCCACTCCGCACCGAACATCAGGGTAACGATCTGCTCATAGCTTCCCTGCCGGGCCGTCCGCAGCATGCCGTCGTGAAAGTGCCGCACCCCGGGCAGATCGTCCGGATAATCAGCGGGAGTTATCCGCCGTTCTGATAACACCTGTTCAAACCACGCGATCTGCGTATCAACCAGGGCATTCAGGACGCCAATAAGCCAGCGCTGCTGATGAATACCCGGCGCCTTGCTAACCCCGAGAGCAAAAATCGCGATTGCCGTCGCGACAAAGTTGCCCTCAAACACCAGATAGCGGTTAAAGACGGCTGTCGGCAGACGATCCTGCTCGATATCAGTCACAAAACGGTGCTGCTGCATCGCCTGCCACGCCGGTTGATGTTCGCGCAGCAGGCGTTCGCTAAACGCTTCCATTATGCTTCCTCCAGCGCGGCCTGAGCGACCGACATAAAATGCTTCACCCGGGCCAGCTCAACATCGTTCCACCAGACGCCATCGACCTTCATCGTACTGGCCACAATAACCCCCTGGGTCCGCCCGAGGATCTGACTCACGTTGGCTGGCGTCACCCCGGAGCCCACCAGCAGCGGTAGCTCCGTCGCCGCGCGGATCTCGTCAATTTCCTCCATCGTTGCGCTATCGCCCGTGCGCTGGCCGGTCGCAATCACCGCGTCGGCCTCGAAGAAATCCACGTCGCGCGTGAGTTCCTGAATCGAACGATCGGCAACGATGGCGTGGCTACCGTGCTTGACGTGGCTATCGGCAAAGACGCGAATATGTTCAGCGCGCAGCATGCTGCGATAGCGCAGCGCCTTAGCGGCCGCCCCTTCAATAAATCCTTCGTTGGCGATATAGGCGTTGGCCCACTGGTTTACGCGGACGAAATCGGCCCCGCCCGCCAGGGCGATCGCCATCGCCGGGATCGCCGCGTTCGCCAGGACATTAATGCCCAGCGGCACACCAAAACGCTCGCGAACTTTCTCGGTAATCACCGCCATCAGCGCAGAGGTTTCATGACCGATATCCTCAGGTTTGGAAAAAGGAATATCACCATGGTTTTCAATAATCAGGCCGTGAACGCCGCCCGAAATATAATTTTCGGCATCGCGAAGTGCACGCTCAACAATACCGGAGACTGATTTCCCTCGATATTTCGGCGTGCCGGGAAAAGGATCGCAATGAATAACGCCAATAACAACTTTATTACGTGAAAAAATAGCTTGTATTGCATTCGTTTTTTCTGCTGAGATAGCAACCATCTTATCCATCCTGTTAAGGGAACACTATGCGTGTTTACGTTACTGGTAATATTACCGTAGATGAAACCTGGTCCATTCCGGATATACCGAAAAAAGGCGCGTCCATTCACGGCATTAAAGTTTCGCAGGATATCGGCGGTAAAGGCGCGAATCAGGCGATTATATTATCCCGCTGCGGAATCGACACGCGATTAATTGCCGCCACGGGAAATGACAGCAACGGCGAATGGATCCGTCAGCAGATAAAAAATGAACCACTGACGCTACTACCCGACGGCCATTTCAATCAACATAGCGACACCTCGATTATTTTAAATAGCGCTGATGGCGACAATGCCATCATTACCACGACGGCCGCAGCCGATACGTTCAGCCTTGATGATATTATTCCGCATATGGCGGAGGCCGCCGCGGGCGATACTCTGCTACAGCAGGGCAATTTCTCCCTGGATAAAACCCGGGCGCTGTTCCAGTACGCCAAAGCCCGCGGTATGACAACGGTATTCAACCCCTCGCCTGTCAATCCTGACTTTCGCCATCTGTGGCCGCTCATCGACATCGCGGTGGTCAATGAATCCGAGGCCGAGCAGCTTAAGCCTTACGGCGTGAAAACCTTAGTGGTAACCCAGGGCGCGGCAGGCGCCTGGCTGGTTCAGGCCGGTCAGCGCCAGTTTTGCCCCGCCGTCCCCGCGGAGGCGCTGGACACCACCGGCGCGGGCGATACGTTCCTTGCGGTGATGCTGGCGTCCGCGATCCTGCGCGGCGTCGAGCCGGATGCGCTGGCGCTGGCGCACGCCAGCCGCGCTGCCGCCATTACCGTTAGCCGCCGGGGGACGCTCAGCGCGTTTCCCGACGGCCACGAACTCACCGCTCTGTTAACCGTGAACGGCGCGCGCTGACCTACTTGAACAGCGAACGATAGGTATCGACGTTCGCTTTGGTTACCACCGTGGCCGGAACCAGAATGGTTTTCGGCACGGTTTTACCTGAGGTGATAGTGTTCAGCGCGTTCAGGGCTTCGGCCCCCATTTTTTCCGGGTCCTGCTGCAGAACGGCGGTGACGTAGCCGCCGTCAATACCGGAAATCGCCTTCGCCGTCAGATCCCAGCCAAAGACTTTAATATCTTTCTGGCGCCCCTGGTTTTCCACGGCGGCGATAGCGCCCAGCAGAGCGGGTTCGCCAGTGGCATAGATCGCCGTCAGATCGGGGTTGCCGGTAATCAGGTTCTCCGCCGCGGTCATTGCTTTATCCTGTACGTTCTGGCCGTCGACCACGTTAGCGATGGTAATTTTCGGATTGCTTTTCAGCGTCTCTTCAAACCCTTTCTGCCGCTGGTTCTGAATGGCCGAGTTCAGCGCGCCGACAATACCCAGCCGCGCCTGGCCGCCCATCTCTTTCTGCACGTAGTCCACGAAGTATTGACCAATAATTCTGCCACCTTCGATATTATCAACGCCGACCTGAGCCGCCTGCGGCCCGGCCGGTAATACGGCATCAATCGCAATCACCGGAATGTTTGCAGCGGCGGCTTCTTTAACTGCGGGCATGATCCCGTTAACGTCGATAGCGGCAACAAGAATGCCTTTAACGCCTTGCTGAATATAGTTTTCTATCGCGTCGTTTTGCGCCACAGGATTATCATTAGAGTTAAAAATCACTAAATCCTTGCCGCTGGCTTTGGCCGCATCCTGTGCGCCTTTATTCATCAGATTAAAGAACAGCGCCTGTTGGTTGATTTGGACCAGCGCATAAGTCGGACCGGCGGCGCCGGCGGCAGAAATAAAACTCATTGATGCCAGCATCGTGGTGGCGACAGCAAGTAAACGCAGTTTTCCGGTGTGAAATAACATCATCAGTATCCTCGTCGGGAATAGTTGATAGCCAGCAGAGTTCCGCGCCGCATGCGAACGCAGAGGGTTTATTTTTTGGCGGGCAAATATCGTCTATATTGCCAGAACAATCATCGACCGTTCGGCGGATACCTGCTTAATTTCATTCCGGCAACCGGTCCGTGTCGGTGCGCGACTGGAATGAATCAAACGGGTTTGGGAATGACTTCCCGGATGATGCGGTAAACTGCCTATACAATTCTCCGCAGATTAAAATTTGTCAAGCATTTATTTCCGGTTATTGTTAACAGAGAAATTGCTGTATCCACCGCGCTTAACTATGTTACAGATAGCCGATTCTGGCAGAAATGGCGCAGGAAATGAGTATAAAACGCGTATTGTTATCCGATGTGGCAAAGCTGGCGGGGCTGTCGAAGGCGACCCTGTCGCGCTATATGAACAACAGCATAGTGCTACCGCAGGACACCATCGATCGCATTGAAACCGCCATTCGCGAACTGGACTATCGCGGCAATAGCCTGGCACGCCGTCTTAGCAAAGGCGGCAGCGAAACGCTCGGCCTGGTGCTCCCCGATATTACCAACCCCTTCTTTGCCGAACTGGCCGATGCCGCCGAAGAGGCCGCTTCTGCCAGCGGTTACAGCCTGGTGCTGTGTATCACCCGCAATAACCCGGAAAAAGAGTGCCAGTTTATCCGCTGGCTGGATACCTGCCAGGTCGACGGCCTGCTGTTCACCACCAACCGCCCTGATAACGGCCTGCTGCGCAAAGAAGTCCAGCGTCACGAACGCATTGTCCTGCTGGATGAAGATATTCCCGGCAGTAAGGTGCCGAAAGTGTTTGCCGATAACGTCCAGGGCGGGCGGATCGCCACCGAAAAACTGATCGCCGCCGGGCATCGACATATCGCTTTCGTCGGCGGCCCGGACAAACTGATGAGCGTACGCGAGCGCTATCAGGGCTTCTGCACCGCGATGGAGCGGGCCGGCCTGAGCTGGCCACCCGAATGGGTGATGTACGGTGACTACCAGCGCGAGTTTGGCCAGCAGGCGCTGCGGACTCTTTTCAGCCAGCCGGTTCGCCCGACCGCCGTCTTCGCCGCCAGCGACTATCTGGTGCTCGGCCTGCTCGACGGTCTGCGCGCCAGCGGGCTCCAGGCGCCGGAGGCACTATCGTTAGTCGGCTTCGATGACGCCAACTATGCTGATTTTACCCAGCCGCGGATTTCCACTATCCGCCAGCCCGCCCGGGAACTGGGCCGCACCGCGGTAAACATCATGATGCGTCTCCTTAATGACGATCGGGATATCCCCGCGGAAACCCGCCTGCCGGTAGAGTGGATTGGCCGCGACTCGATCAAGATCTGTTAAGCACATCCCAAAATGGCGCAAAAGCGCCCACTTTTGGCGCAAAAAACGATCAATTAACATTTTATTCACTATAATCAGTAAACCGGTTTACCGGAGCGTAATGAATAAACTCTATTTATTACATAAGGTTAAATCACAGGGCTGCTGTGTTGTTCCTGCCCTGGCACGGATGCTGCAATGTTCTTACTGGCGAACAAATATCTTACATAGCGTTTGTCCTGACTGTGCTGGCGAGTGCTCTATTCCGCAGGTAAACCGGTTTACTAGCATGTAAACCGTGTCGGATAGCATCTCTCCCGCAGGATGGCGAACATTTTCCCGGCAACAGCGATGGGAGTTATCAGATGCAGCAGCCACAAACTACCCCGCCAAGGGTGGAGATGATCAATATCACCAAGACCTACGGGTCGATACGTTCATTGCGCGGAGTCAACCTTGAGCTGGCTCCGGGCGAGGTGCTGGGCTTAGTGGGCGATAACGGCGCGGGGAAATCCACCCTGACCAAAGTGCTCTCGGGGGCGGTGATCCCCTCCAGCGGCACGATTCGTATCGACGGTGAACAGCAGCAGTTTACTAACCCGGCCGATTCGCGCCGCTGCCATATCGAGATGGTGTATCAGGATCTGTCGCTCTGCGACACGGTCGACGTCGCGGGCAATCTGTTTATGGGCCGCGAGCCGATGAAATCACTCCTCGGTATCCCCTTCCTCGATGAGGCGAGAATGCACGCCGATGCCAGGGAGATGCTAAAAGGGCTCGGGATCTCCATTCCCGATACCCGGCTGCTGGTGCGAAATCTCTCCGGCGGCCAGCGCCAGGCCATTGCCATCGCCCGCGCGGCGGCCTTTGACCCGAAGGTGCTGATTATGGATGAACCCACCGCCGCGCTGGCCGTCGCGGAAGTCGAAGCGGTGCTGGAGCTTATTCGCCGCGTTTCCGCTCGTGGGGTGAGCGTGATTCTGATTACCCACCGCCTGCAGGACCTGTTCCTGGTCTGTGACCGGATCATGGTGATGTATGAAGGTACCAACGTCGCCGACCGACGGGTGTCCGACACCAGCCTGAGCGATATCGTTAACCTGATTGTGGGCGAAAAATTCACCGCCCGCTCTGCGGCTGCACATTGAGGTAACAGGATGAGTATCATGAACTTAAGCAGCTCCCGCATGATCCAGCATTCGCTGCCGCGCCGCCTGCTGCATAACCACTCCGGCGTGGTCAGCATCGCGCTCTTTTTTGTCTTCTGCTGCGTGGTGTTTTCGCTGATCACCAGCAACTTTCTCACCGGTACCAACTGGCTCAACATCATCCGTCAGAGCGCCCCGCTGCTGATTGTCGCGACGGCGATGACCCTGGTCATTACCACCGGCGGTATCGATCTGTCGGTGGGCTCCACCCTCGCGCTGGTCGGCGCGCTTTCCGCTATCGCCCTGAATAACTGGGGGCTGCCGTGGCCGGTGGTACTGCTCGGCGGCCTGCTGCTCGGCGGATTGGTGGGCGCCATCAACGGCTTCTTTATCGCCTATGAAGGCATTCCGGCGTTTATCGTCACGCTCGCCACCCTGGCCGTGGTTCGCGGCATCGCGCTGCTGGTCACCCAGGGCTACTCGATTCCGGTTCCGGCTGACAGCCTGTTTACCTTTATAGGACGCGCGTGGGTAGTCGGTATCCCCATGCCCGCGCTGATCGGCATTATGATTCTGCTTATCGGGCATATTGTTCTCAATCATATGCGTTTTGGCCGCTACGTGACCGCTATCGGCGCTAACGCCGAAGGGGCGCGACGCAGCGGCATCAATACCAAAGCGGTCACCATGAAGGTCTATATCATCAGCGGGATGGCCGCCGCGCTGGCGGGGATGATCATTACCGCGCGCCTCGGCAGCGGCTCCTCCAACCAGGGCGAAGGCTTTGAACTGCAGGTTATTGCTGCCGTTGTGCTCGGCAGTACCAGCCTGTTTGGCGGCTTCGGTACCATTATCGGTACGCTGCTGGGCGCGCTGTCGATTGCGGTCATTCAGAACGGGCTGATCCTGTCGCATATTTCGCCGTTTTACACCCAGATAGCCACCGGCACCATTATCCTGCTGGCGATCTGGCTGAACACCCGCATTCTCAACCCCACGCGCTCCGCGGCAAAAGGATAGCTGATGAAAGGATCAATTTTTCGCCACCCCACCCCGCTGCCGCTTGGCGTCAGCAGCGGTTACGTGATGACGGTGCTTGGCCCGCTGCCGATTAGCGAAATGGGGGTTACCCTGATGCATGAGCATATTCTGCTGGATGCCTCCGGCAAATGGGTACCGCCCTGCTGCTGTAGCGATCGCCATCTTGCCGAAATGCCGGTGAAAATGGAAAACCTCGGCGAACTGTCGCTGAACCCGTTGATGAGTCGCGATAACTGCCAGCTGTTTGACGTCGACGTCGCGATTGAAGAGCTGACGAAATATCGCGCCCTTGGCGGAGAAACGGTGGTCGACCCGACCAATATCGGTATCGGCCGCGATCCCAACGCGCTGGCGCGCATCGCGCGCCTGACCGGCCTGAACATTATTATGGGCACCGGCCTCTATCTGGAACCGTCTCACCCCGAGTGGGTAAGAACCAGCAGCGTCGAACAGCTGACCGAACGGCTGATTTACGATCTGGGCGGCGCGGAGGAGAAACCGGAAGTGCTTGCCGGGCTCATCGGCGAAATCGGTATCTCGAGCCGCTTTACGCCGGATGAGGAGAAATCTCTGCGCGCTGCGGGCCGGGCCAGCGCCGCGACCGGCGTGCCGATCGAGGTCCATCTGCCCGGCTGGGAGCGGCTGGGCCATCGGGTGCTGGATATTCTCGAACAGGAAGGCGCAGATTTACGCCATACCGTCCTGTGCCATATGAATCCCAGCTTTGCCGATAAGCGCTACCAGCGGGAGCTGGCGCAGCGCGGGGCGTTTCTCGAATACGACATGATCGGCATGAGCTATTACTACGCCGACGAGTCGGCGCAGTCGCCCTCCGACGAAGAGAACGCCCGCGCGATTCGCGAACTGATTGACGACGGCTATATCCAGCAAATACTGCTGTCGCAGGACGTCTTCCTGAAAACCATGCTCACCCGCTACGGCGGCCACGGTTACGGCTACATACTCAAGCATTTTGTTCCCCGCCTGCGGCGCCACGGCATCAGCGGCGAACAGCTTGAAACCTTGATGATTGGAAATCCCCAACGGGTCTTTGGCGGATAAAAGGAAAGTCATAATGCAGAAAAAAATCTTACTGGTCGGTGAATCCTGGACCAGCACCTCAACGCACGTTAAAGGCTTCGATCAGTTCGCGACCGCCACCTGGCATACCGGCGCGACGGATTTTCTGGCCGCGCTCGCTGACAGCGCCTACGCCATTACCTACATGCCCGCCCACGCGGCGGCGACAGACTTTCCGCTGACGCTGGAAGCGCTAAAGCAGTGGGATGCGATTATTCTGTCGGATATTGGCGCCAATACGCTGCTGCTGCATCCGGACACCTGGCTGAAAAGCCGCCGAACCGCCAACCGTCTGACGCTACTGCATGACTACGTGGCCGGCGGCGGCTCGCTGATGATGATTGGCGGCTATTACAGCTTCCAGGGAATTAACGGCGGCGCGCGCTATCGCCATACCGCGGTGGAGAAAGTGCTGCCGGTCCGCTGCCTGGCGTGGGACGATCGCATTGAAACCCCGGAGGGTTGCTATGCCGAAGTGACGGAGTCCCACGCCCTGTTCAACGATATTCCGGGCGAATGGCCGTGGCTGCTGGGCTATAACGAAGTCGAAATGCATCCGGAGGGCAAACTGCTGGCGACCGTGGCCGGTACCGGTCATCCGCTGCTGGCTATTCGCGAATATCAACAGGGTCGCTCGCTGGTGTGGACCAGCGATATGTCGGCACACTGGCTGCCGGAAGAGTTTGCTCAATGGCCCGGCTATCGCCAGCTGTGGATTAACTGCCTTGACTGGCTGACGGAACGTCGCTGATGGCCGCCACCCTTGAGCTCGCCAGGCAGCTGTTGGGCTTTAACACCATCAACCCGCCGGGCAGCGAAGCTGACTGCATGCGGTTCTTCGCCGACTGGCTTAACGATCGCGGTTTTGCGGTTTCGCTGTCGTCGTTCGGCGAGGGACGCTGCAATCTTATCGCCAGGCTGCCCGGGGCGAAGACCGGTAAACCGCTGGCCTTTACCGGTCATCTGGATACCGTGCCGCTGGGAAATGCCCGGTGGCAGTACGATCCTTTCGGTTCGCAGATAGAAGACGGGCGTCTTTATGGCCGCGGGTCCAGCGATATGAAAGCGGCGATAGCGGCGTTTGCCGTCGCCTGCGTTCATCAGCGGGAAACGATCCTCGCCGGACGCGGCGCGGTATTGCTGATTACCGGCGGAGAAGAGACCGGCTGCGACGGCGCACGGGCGCTGATCGCCTCCGCGACGTTGCCGGACGTGGGGGCGCTGATCGTCGGTGAGCCCACCGCCAACTATCCGGTTATCGGCCATAAAGGCGCGCTCTGGCTACGCTGCGAAACGCGGGGAAAGACCGCCCACGGCGCGATGCCGGAGCTGGGGATTAATGCTATCTATCTGGCGGCGGATGCGCTGGGTAAGATTCAGCATTTTTCCCCTGGCGCGGCGCACCCGCTGATGAAGCAGCCCACACTCAACGTTGGACGCATCGAAGGCGGACTCAATATTAACTCCGTTCCGGACCGCACGCGTTTTGATGTCGATATCCGCAGCGCGCCCAATTTACAGCACGCCACTATCCGGCAGCGCTTGACCACGCTGCTTGGCGAAAGCGTCACGGTATCCACGCTGGTCGACCTGCCCGCCGTACTGAGCCGGGAGGATCATGCGTGGATTAAGCAGGTTTATCAGCGCTGCCAGCCGCTGCACGCCAAGCCGATTGAACCGCGCGTGGTGCCCTACTTTACCGACGCCTCGCTGCTGCTGCCTGCGTTGGCCGAACCACCCTGTATTATTCTCGGTCCCGGCGAGCCGTCTATGGCCCATCAAACCGACGAGTACTGCCTGCTCAGCCGGCTGGAGGAGGCTGAGCAGCTATATGGAGACATTATCCGCGACTGGATGGGGTAGCCGCCCGCGGCGAAGACAAAGCATGAGTGACACTGTCACTTTAAAGCGCATGCCATGCGATCGGCGTTTGAATAATATCGCGGAATAACAGAGGATAACCGTCTCGCGTCAGAAACGCATCATCACCAGCAAGGAGGCATTACCATGTCCGTGAAAATTATTAAAGTTAGCAGATCATTTCAGAGGAAGGTTGAATAACATATTGACGTTATTATCAATTTAGCATGACACAGCATATTGAATATTCTTTTTAAGAACTATGTTGATTTAGCGAAGAACGCCGGAAACGACGCCACATCATCACCTCAATGGGGACATGCATTTCTCTCGAATTACCCTTCCCCCATCTCCAGCGCCTGCGACAGCGTCATAAAATTCTGCGGGGTTTCGTCCAGGTTGAGCTGCTGCAGTAGGTCGTTAAGATGCTCTCGCATCAGATCCTGGGCGCGAAGCGAATCCCCGGCCTTCAGCGCGGCAATGATATTGCTGTGTTCATCGCACTGACAATGCGTCGTCACATCCTGCTGATAGAGCATTACAATCAACGAACTCAGCACCATTAAATTATTCAGGATATCGCGCAGCACGTCATTATCAGCGATTCTTGCCATCAGCTCGTGGAATGCACCCAGCTCATAAACAATACGCCGCCGATCCTGCGCGTGCAGCGACTGGTGCTCGTTGTGCTGTTGACAGGCGATCTCTTCGGCGAAAAGCGCCATTTTCTCCGGCGTGATGCAGGACATAATCGCGCACTCGATGGCGTTACGGGCAATAAAGACCTCGCGGGCCTGCTTTGCCGTTGGCCGCGCAACCATTGCCCCGTAATTCGGTTCAATCGTCACAATCCCCTGGCCTGCCATCCGCTGAAGCGCGGTCTGCACATGATTACGGTTAGCTTGTAGCGCCTCAACAATTTGCGCTTCGATCAAACGCGTCCCTGGACGCAGCTTATGCTGCCCAATAGCCTGGGTGAGCGCTTCCACCACCCGATTCACTTCACGCTGCTTCGGCGTCAATTTTTCACTCATTTCGTTCTCTACCCTGGTTTACTCTCTGATCCAGACTCTTTTCCCACGAAAGTAGACTGCCTCAACGGCAGGCAAGCGCGCAACAACTTGCGCCGAACAGGCAGCATTCAACAAGATAAAACTGGCCTCATCGTTGAGTTTCGGCCATACCCTCTCGCCACTGTCGGCTAAAGGTAAACAATTGCCGGTGGCGATAGCCAGCGCCCGGCTTAGCTCAAACTCCGTGCCGCGAGTATAAAGCCGCGCCCAGTCATGCGCTTTTTCCAGCATACTGGCCGAACCAAACGGCGACCAGTGATCGATAACGCTATCAGTACCACTTAACAACCGTACGCCGCGCTCGCGCAAAAACGGCAGCGGCATGACATCCTTGCCTATCGGCAGACAGGTCGCCAGCGATACGCCAAGCGCCGCCATCCTGCCTGCCAGTTCGCTAAGCTCCTCGCGATCAATTTGCGCCAGGCAATAAGCGTGGCTCAGCGTCAGCTTCCCTCGCAGCACCGGCTCCTGCTCCAGGGCATCCAGTAAATAGCGGATACAGGCAATGCCGGTGGATTTATCCTCATGCAGATGGTAATCAATACCCTTTCCCGCTTCGACGGCCAGTTCCAGGGTCGCCTCCAGCGAACGGACCATATCGCCATCGACTTTTGACGGATCCAGGCCACCGACCCACTCACACCCCATCGCCAGCGCTTTGCGCATCAGCGACAGCGAGCCTGAACGCAATAGCCCGTGCTGCGGGAACGCCACAATCTCACACTGTAACTGCTCCCTCCAGGGTGCCAACGCCTCCAGCAAATGCCGCAAGCTTTGCAGGCCGCTTACCGGCTCGATATTGCAATGACTGCGAACATAAGTTGTGCCCTGCTGCTGTAATAACTGAAGAAGCGCGTGGGTACGCTGTACCGAGGTCGGTAGCAGCTCGGGCAGTATCTCCTGCTCAAGAGCGATCATCTCAAAGATGTCCTGCGCCCCGTTCTCCCGCGCCGCTCGCCATGGACCGCCATAAAAGGTTTTATCCAGATGGATATGCTCATCGCGGGTAACCGGCAGCATCAGATATCCTCTGCCGTCCTGCGCAGCAACGTCTGGCAGGTGCTGCGTACCGGCGTAGAGCGCGTGAATTCTGCCATCGATAATATCGAGGGTAAACTCTGCGCATTCGGTTCCCTGCACAACGCCCTGACGACGAATAAAGCCCTGCTCAAGGCGAACGTTAGTCAATAAATAGCGCTCATTCATCGGCGTGCCTCCGCAGGCAGAGAGGAAAGGTAGACGGGACAATTTCGGTAAGCGGCGGGTGGTTAACCGTACGTTCCGGGTAGCTGTCCAGGAGATGGGCAAAAACGCGCTGCGATTCAGCATGCAGTTCCGCGAGGTCATAACCCGCCTGAACCAGACGGCCCTCCCAATATACCTTACGCCCGGCAATGATTGTTCCGCTAACATCGCGCCCGTTGCCGCTGAGCACCAGCGCGGCGATAGGGTCGAATATCTGACCTAATGCGGGCTGCGTCAGATCCACCACGATCATATCCGCCTGGCAGCCAGCTGCGAGCCGCCCCAGGTCGTCACGCCCCAGCGCCTGCGCTCCGCCAAGGGTGGCCATGCGGTAGTAATCGGCGCTGCTGGCAGCTGACATGTCGCCGGTCACGACTCGCGTCAGGATCGTACCCAGATGCATATTGCTGAACATATCCGGCGGGAATGTATCGGTGCCGAGCGCCATATTGACCCCAGCGGCCTTAAGCTGCGGATACTGTTCAAGATATTTTGCATGACGCCCGGATACCAGCGGACAGGAAACCACCGTCGCCCCGGAACGCGCCAGACGCTCAATGTCCTGCACTATTCGTGGCGCGCTGGGCTCAGCACCGCCCAGATACTGGCCGTGTGGTAACAGCATATGTCGGTTTAACAGCCCGGCGTCCTCCAGTACCTCCAGCGAACTCTTGCCATTATAGCGGCGAGCAATTTCGTTGATTTCCAGCTCACTCTGACAGCAGTGCAGACGCGTCGGGCAGCCTAACTCATGCACCAATCCGGCCAGTTCGCTGAGCCACTGCGGATCGCCGCCTTCTATTCTGTCCGGCGCCAGCATTCCGCTGATTGTCGGAACGTCACGCTGCTGCAAACGCAGGAAAAAGCGTTGTGCGTCATCAAGGCCGCGTCTGGCCTGCACGCGGTCTTCCCGACGGCTGAAGTGCCCTGCGGCATCGGTGACATAATATCCGGACATAAACGCCGGGCCGAGCCAGGCGCGCGCGCCGAGAGACTCGGCGACGTCCGCCGCATAAAGATATTCGTCGAAATCTTCCGCCCACTGGCGATAGAGAATTGACGTTATTGGCGCAAAGCTGGTAATCCCGTTGCGCAGTAGCTGGCTGTAAGCATAACATTTGGCGAAATCGAGCTGTTCGCGGGTATACAGGTCGCGGCGTCGCCAGTCATTCGCAACGATCCGTCCTTTTTGCCAGCCAGGCTGGTTATCAAACGCCAGTACGGTGGTATCTAAATCGCCCAGTGCGTCCAGGTCTATAAAACCAGGGCCAACCAGACTGTTGCCAACGTGAATCTCTTCATCAACAGGGCCCGGATAATCGTGGCCAACAAAGAGTATTTTATCTCCCTGATAGACCACTTCACCGTCGGCATACAGGCAGTGATCGCCCTCGCGGTAACCCACCACCCAGGCGGCGCAAATACGCGTTATTTTCTCACTCATCAAAACAGGCACTCCCCGTTTTCCGCTACCAGCACGCCGCCTTTAAACACTTTCCGCTCGCGCGGAGCTTCCACCAGCGCTTCCACCATACTGCGACCGGGGATCAGTACCAGGTCCGCGCGACAGCCAGGCTCAAGTCCGTAATGTTCCAGCGCCATGACCCGCGCGCCGCCGTGGGTCACGCTACGGGCGGCGCGCGAGATTTCACTATCTTTACGCCAGCGGTAACGCAGACCCATAGTCACTGCCCGCTGAATCATATCGCCGTTACCGTAAGGGCTCCAGGTATCGCGTACGCCATCATTCCCGGCGCATATCGCAACCCCTACGCTATCGAGCAGTTCCCACGGCGGCACGGCAATATCGGCAGGCGCGGTTGTTGCAACGCTGACGCCCAGCTCTGCCATCTCTTCGGCAAATCGCTGCTGACGAGCGGGTTCCAGCATCCCCAGACAAAAACCGTGGCTGATGGTGACCGCATTCTGCTTCTGATAACGGCGGATAAACGCCAGGATCAGCTCAAGGCTAAATGCGCCGAGTTCACCGCGTTCGTGCAGATGAATATCGATTTTTTTATTATGCTGGCAGGCCAGTCTAAAAATGATATCCAGATGGCGCTGCGGGTCGCGGTCAAAAGCGCACGGGTCCAGACCGCCGATCAGATCCGCCCCCATTTCCAGCGCCCGATCCAGAAGGGCTTCACTGCCAGGGTTTTGCAAAATACCGCTTTGCGGAAAAGCAACAATCTCGATATCGACCTGCTGCGCCAGAATTCTGCGAGTCTCAAGCACCCCTTCAAGATTGGCCAGGCCAATTTCATTATCAATATCCACATGGGTACGAATAAACGAGGTGCCCGCGGCAATACCTCGCCGGGCGATACGCTCGGACTGGATCTGAGCATCGGGCATTCGTTCATGCCGATAGGCGCGTTCGTTGGCAATGATTGCCGCCAGATCGCGCGGAATGTCGTTGACGTACCACTCACGTCCCAGCAGCGTTTTATCCAGATGCGCATGACCATCCACCAGACCGGGAAAGACCTGATAACCGCGGCCGTCAACCACACTCGCCTCTTCAGGAGGTTCCAGCTCTGCCGCTCGGGCGGCAATCTTTCCCTCCTCAAGCAGCAGGTCAACGGGTGAAGAGGAGTCAAAAGGCGTGGCGCCTTTAAGCAAAATGGTGGTCATCTACGATACCTTCGCAAGTGGAATAGAGGCGGAACCGGCCATCACTTCGATCGGGAAATGGCATTCCAGTTGATGATTATCGCTAAGGCTGTGCGCGGGCGGCATGGCCTGGTGACACAGCGGTTTAGCATAGGGGCAACGCGGTGCGAACGCGCAGCCTGGCGGTGGCGCCAGCGGGCTGGGCGCTTCTCCGCGTATCGGTTCGCGCGCGCTGGATGGCGCATCAAACTGTGGGATAGCTGCCATCAACATGCGCGTATAAGGGTGCGCCGGATGGGTGAAGATCTCCTCTACGCTGCCCTGCTCAACCAATCTCCCGAGATACATCACGCCGACCCTGTCGGAGATATGGGAGATCACCGCCATATTATGGCTGATAAAAAAGTAGGTCAGGCCGTTTTCCCGTTGCAGTTTGCGCATCAGGTTGAGCACCTGGGCCTGAACCGACACATCCAGCGCCGATGTCGGTTCGTCGCAAATCAGAAAACCTGGCTGTGTTGCCAGCGCGCGGGCAATGGAAATCCTCTGGCGCTGGCCGCCGGAGAATTCATGGGGAAATTTATCCAGATCGCCGGCGGAAAGACCAACCTGGGTCAGCAGGTCGCCGCAGTATTCCCGAGCCTGGCGCGTGGTACCGACCTTTTTCGCCAGCACCAGCGGTTCCGCCAGCGAACGGGCGATGCGCCAGCGCGGATTCAGGCTGGCATAGGGATCCTGAAAGATCATCTGGGTGCCATTTTGCCCCGCAGTTCCAGCCATTTGCGGGCTGCGCCAGGCATAGTTTATTTCACCGGAGGCAGGTTGATAGAGTCCGGCCAGCGCACGGGCGACTGTCGATTTTCCGCACCCCGACTCGCCCACGATGCTGAACGTCTCTCCCTGACGGATAGAGAGACTGATACCGCGTACCGCATGCAGCGTTTTTTTCGCCGCCGGACGAAACAGCGACGTTTTTTTCTCCCGCCCCAGATTGAAGCGAATATGCAGGTCGCGAATGGTCACAACTTCCGGGGCCAGGCCCGACGGCTCGTTCATAGCGGTTCTCCTTGCGGATGAAAACAGGCCAACTCAGCCTGGTGTCGCTGCTGCATCTTTGGCTGGTGGTCGCGGCATTGCGCGCTGGCATGCAGACAGCGTGAATGGAAAGCGCAGCCCTGCGGCAGCGCATTCAGACGCGGCATCGCGCCATCAATTTGCGTCAGGTATTCGCGACGCTCGCTCATTGATGGAATGGACTGAATCAATCCCCGGGTGTAGGGGTGTTGAGGATGACGAACCACCTGCGCGATCGGTCCGGTTTCAACAATCCGCCCGGCGTACATCACCGCCACTCTTGAGCACACCTCCGCCACCACGCCCATATCATGGGTAATGAGCATCACGGCGGTGCCGTGCTGTTCGCACAAACGACGCAGTACGCCCAGAACCTGAGCCTGCACCGATACATCCAGCGCGGTGGTCGGTTCATCGGCAATCACCAGTTGCGGGTCAACGCACAGCGCCAGCGCAATGACCACGCGCTGACGCATTCCACCCGAGAGCTGGTGTGGATATTGATCGATACGCTGACGTGGGCTATTAATTCCCACTTCAGTAAGCAGGGAAACCGCGCGCTCCCGCGCCTCGTTTGCCGATAAAGGAAGATGGGTACGAATGGTTTCTATCAGTTGCTGCCCGATGGTCAAAACCGGGTTCAGGCTGGTGAGCGGATCCTGAAAAATACAGCCTATTGCCTTACCACGCAGCAGACGCCTGGCTTCTTCGTCAAGGTTATCGATGCGTCGATTGGCAAACCAGATTTCACCCGCCCGAATGCGTCCGGGACTTTGCAGCAACCCGGCAATCGCCGCACCAGTCAGGGATTTCCCCGCGCCCGACTCGCCGACCATACCGAGGATCTCTCCTGGCTGCATCGATAGCGTCAACTCATGAATCGCCTGGAGGTTGCCTTTGCGATGCAGGAATTCAATGCTCAAATTTTTCACTTCCAGTAACGCCTGTGGAGAAGCCGTCATTATCTTTCCTCTTTAGCGCAGCTTAGGGTTGAGCGCGTTGAGCAACCAGTCGCCGAGAACGTTAAACGCCAGCGAAAGTATGACCAACAGCGTGGCCGGGAACAGAACGATCCACCATTGCCCGGAAAAGAGGTACTGATTGCCTTCATTAATAAGTGTTCCCAGCGAAGGCTGGTCTGGAGGCATTCCGACGCCGAGAAATGACATGGTGGCTTCGGTGAGAATCGCGACACCCAGATGTAGGGTCGCCATCACCAACACCGGGCGCATGACGTTGGGCACAATGTGCGCCAGCATGATATGCAGATGGCTGCCGCCGCTAATTTGAGAGGCCATAACATATTCCCGCCCTTTCTCCAGCAAGGTCAGGCCGCGTACCGTGCGGGCGTACTGCATCCATCCGGTCAGAGCAATAGCGCCAATCAGGATAGCCGGGGCAAAATGGCCGATATACTCTTTCGGAATTGCCACGCGAGCCACCCCGCTGACCAGTAGCGTGAACATGATGGTAGGAATACTGAGCATAGCGTCAGCAAACCTCATGATCAGCGTATCCACGATGCCGCCGAAATACCCGCTCAGTACCCCCAACCCCACGCCAATAGCCACCGAAGCCAGAACGCTCAGGCCGCCGATAATCAGCGAAATATTCAGCCCATAAAGCATCAGGGAGAGTATATCTCGCCCCTGAACATCGGTGCCCAACCAGAAGCGGGGATCGCCGCCACTCATCCACGCGGGCGGTAGTTCTGAATCCATTAAGTCAAAACCAGCGGTATCAAAAACATTATGCGGCGCAATCCAGTGGCTGAATAATGAGCAAAGTAAAATCAACATACAGCAGGTGAAAGCGATGACCGCGCTTTTACTTTTCCAGAAGAGCCATAAAAAATCGCTATCAATAAAGGCACGCCAGCGCGCTGCGATTCGGGGAGCCAGTTTTTGCCCGGCCGTCGTATTTGAATAATGACGAGTTTGCATCAAGGTTCCTTATTGCGCACGCATACGGGGATCAATCAGATAATAAAGCAGGTCGACGATGGTATTTATCATAATAAATATCAGAGCGATGAATAATAGGTAGCCGGATAGCACCGGGACATCGACATAGTTGATCGACTGAATAAGTAATAGTCCCATACCCGGCCATTGAAAAACGGTCTCAATAACTATTGCAAAGGCGATTAGCCCACCAATTTGCAAACCAATTACCGTGACAACCGGCAATAAGGCATTACGCAGCGCATGGCGAAACCAGATACGGTAATTCTCAATACCGCGTGCGCGCGCAAATTTAATATAATCAGCCTTCATCACTTCCAGCATTTCTGTTCGTACCAGACGCATAATGATGGTAATCATCGACAGCGCCAGGGAAAGCGCCGGAAGCACAATCGAGCGCCAGCCTGATGCGGTCAGCAAACCGGTCGACCAGAAACCTATTTTAACGGTTTCACCGCGGCCGCTGGAGGGAAACCAACCTAGCCATACTGAAAACACGATAATCAGCATAATGCCAATAAGAAACCACGGCAGCGAAACCCCAATCAACGAGAGAATTTGCACCCCCTCACGCAATAGTTTATTGCGCGTAATGGCGACCCAAACGCCAAGCGGAAAGCCGACTGCCAGCGATATTATGACCGCGACAAACACCAGTTCCAGCGTGGCCGGCAGTCGCTCCATGATCAGCTGAAAGACGGATACCTGGTTGTAATATGAAATGCCGAAATTACCGTGAAGTAAACGGGAAAGATAATGTAAGAACTGCACAAAAACCGGATCATTTAATCCCAGGCTGGCGCGTAGTTGCATTCGTTCTACTTCCGTGGCGCTTTCCGGCAGCATATTTGCC
The DNA here is from genome assembly GCF_000293135.1 of Klebsiella sp. OBRC7. Taxonomy (NCBI): domain Bacteria; kingdom Pseudomonadati; phylum Pseudomonadota; class Gammaproteobacteria; order Enterobacterales; family Enterobacteriaceae; genus Klebsiella; species Klebsiella sp. OBRC7. The sequence continues at coordinate 202,726 of NZ_ALNJ01000027.1, forward strand.
ACCGGGTCACCAAGATACTGAAACAGAATAAACGAGATCAGCGCTACGCCGGCCAGTAACATCGCAGCCTGAAACAGCTTACGCAATAAAAAGAACATTATTGCCTCCGGATAAAAATAAATGTCTGCGCTGAGAAACGGGGACCGACGCCATCGAATTACCCAGCAGGCAACCCGAAGATGTTTATCCCCAATGAATAAACGAGCAACAAAAATTAATTATGGTGTAACGTTAGCGTACCACAGGCGCTGTACATTATCTGGCGTCTGTTTTAATTGTAGATTTTTACTCAGTGCCCATACCACAGGTTCGAAATGCATCGGTAAAAAAGGCAAATCTTTATTGGCAATTGCCACCGCCTGGCTAAGTAGCGCAATACGTTTTTTATTATCCAGCTCACCGACCGATTGATCGATAAGCTTGTCGGCTTCGCTATTGCTGTAGCGCGGAATATTAAAGGTGCCCATATTTTTGCCATCGTTAGTATGCAATAGCTGAACTGCGACGCTATAGGGGTCCATAATCGGCAGGTTTGCCCATCCTAACACCCCCACGTCGGTACGGCCATTGACCAGAATCGGATCGTAGACGCTGGCTGGATGGACGTTGAGGTTGGTTTTCACGCCAATCTTTGCCCAGAAGCTTTGTACCGCCTGGCACCATTGCGCCGCATTAATATAGGTGCCCTCAGGGCAATCAAAGGCCAGATTAAACCCGTTTGGATACCCCGCCTCGGCCAGTAATGCCCTGGCTTTTTGCGGATCAAACGGAATATCCGGACTGCTGGCGGCGTTGTAACCCGGAATATCCGGCGCCAGATAGTTATTGGTGGGTTTTGTCAGCCCACGCATAACCTTCTGGGTAATCGCCTCGCGGTTAATCGCCATCAGCAAAGCCTGGCGGACACGCAAATCTTTCAGCGGGTTCTCGGCTTTGTCATTCTTAGCATTGAGCTTATCGCGCATATTGAGGCTTAAATAGTCCACCCGCAGCGAAGGGCTGATCTGCATATTGATCCGGGAATTGCTCTGCAGGCGCGGAATATCCTGTAGCGGGACCGACGTCACCAGGTCGTACTCTCCCGCCAGCAGCCCTGACAGGCGCGTAGCGTCGGAGGTCACCGGTTTGAAAATAATTTTATCGATGTTGCCGCCGTGGGCCGCGTTCCACCAGTTCGGGTTACGCACCAGCACCATCTGGGTATCCCGCTGGCGGCTTTGCAGAATAAATGGCCCGGTGCCGTTAGTGTTATTGGTAGCGTACCCCTCCGTTCCCTGGCTGATATCGGTTGGCTTGAGTGCGTTGTGCTCCGCCAGCCACTCTTTATCCATGATCATCACGCCGGTCAGTTCATTCAGCGCGATACCGGTTTTCTTCACCAGATGGATATCGACGGTATATTTGTCGACGGCCACGGCATCCTTAATCGTCGAAGCGTTAGCGCGGATCCCTGATGCAGGGTCGGTCACCCGGGCAACCGAAGCGACAACATCATCGGCGGTAAAGTCATTGCCATTATGAAATTTGACGCCTTCACGCAGCTTAAAACGAATTGTCGTATCGTCGGTCTGCTGCCAGCTGGTTGCCAGCCACGGTTGAATTTGCAAATTATCATCGCGCTGCACCAGCGCTTCATAGATATGGTTCTGAAAGGTTAATGCCTTGGTAGAGGCGTAGGCATCCGGATCCAGCGTTGGGATGTCGGCATCGGTCGCCCAGCGAACCACATTCTCCGCGCTCGCCTGCTGACTCATCAGTCCGATAACGCTTACAGCCAGCAGCGATAACACTATTTTTTTCATCATGCCCCCACTCGAATTGTTTGCTAATAACATTGCTAGCAATTGCAATAACGATGCCAGGTCGTTTATTTTTTCTGCAATTGATGCGCAAGGATCCATTCGGCGCTGTCATTCCAGACGTCCATCATGGTTATCTCCCCGCCCTTCACTTCATAGCGGTCAAGATAGCGGTTTCCTTCAAACTCACGTCCGTCCGGCCAGCAACCATAGAGGGTACCGGTGCAGTAGATCACCGTGTGATCGTCACCTTTCGCCATCCATTCGAATTCGCCGGGCTGTTTCTTAACCCAGCGGTAACGGTCAGCATTAAACGCGGTGACCTCATGGACACGAGCCATCCGCCGCTTACCGGTAAAGGTGATCTGCACGTTTTCCGCCATCAGCGCAGCGGCGCGGTCGGGGTCCGGCGCCATTGACGCCTCCAGGAAATTTTTTACAATCTCAACGGCCTGCTCATGTACGTTTGTCATTCTTCTCTCCTCAATGAAATGCACTGCTAAGGTTCAATTGGTGCGTTTACGGTGCAAACCTTGCTTCGTTATGAAGCCTGTGACAGATAGCGCGCGGCGATGTCACCTGGAGTGGTTAGCCAGACGTCATCGCACTGGGCGATCAGTCGCGTCAGGGTTTGCTTTAAGTGATAAAAACGGAAAGGCTGGCCAACGATATAGGGGTGCAGCGCAATGCCCATGATTTGCGGCTGCTGGCGGCTACGCTGGTGGAGCTCGCTGAACTGATCCTCTACCATCCGGCAAAAGGTCTCGATGGAGACGCCGTTGGGAATGATGGTCGGAATATCGTTGATTTCCTGCGGATAAGGTACCGACAGTAACGTTCCGCTGGCGGTTTGCATGGGGGTCGGCATATCGTCGTGCGCCCAGTTCAGGTTATAGCTGAACCCGTGGCGGTGAAGAAAATCGGGAGTCTGGTGGCTCTCAGAAATCCACGGAGAGAGCCACCCCGCAACCGGTTTACCCTGAAATTCACTCAACCGCTTCTGGCAGTAGCTAATCAGATGTTCTTCATCCGCCGGGGCCAGATCGCCCTGGCGCTGAGAGTTGGTGTGCCCATGAGCGATCAGTTCGCTTCCGGGCAGCGAAAGCCACCGATACAAAAGGTCCGGGCAGTAATCCAGAATGGCCGTGTTACTGATAACCGCAGGTGGAATCGTCAGTTCAGCAAACAGATCGGCCAAATACCAGGCGCCAACCCGGTTCCCGTAATCTCGCCAGCTATAGTTGAGAATATCGAGTTGATTTGCCGCCTGTGAGAGCTTCGCTCCCTCCTGACAGCCAAATGCGAAGTGTTCGAGGTTGATAGCCACATACAGTGCGAGCCGTTTCCCTTCCGGCCAGCTGACTGCCGAAGTATCCGCGGCAGAACGCCACGGGAAACGCTGGTGATAGTTAAGCTCCCAGAGGATGTCAGGTGTCGGCATAGCGATATCTCTTGTTCAGGGGGGATAGCTGATTAGCAGCAACATCTGTACCAAGATAGCATTATTGCTAGCAATGAATGCAAAATGAGAAGATTTCATACCCGCAGAGGAAGTGGTGTTATTTGTCTTGTTCCTTGTTATTCTGCGGAATTGTTGCCCAGGCGACTATTATTCAGCGTACTGATTATCCAGAGGCTGGCCTGATCGCGATACTGTTGTTGCCGATTCATTATCCCGTTAGTAAAAACGGAGAACGGCAAGCTTATTCACACCTGCCCTGCAGGTGTTTTTTCCACAGGGAGATTAACCGTGAGATTTGCATCAGTGCCTTTCAACCAAAATCAGGTGGGATGGCCGCTTAATGAAGAAGATCTTTATCGACAGCCCTCGCTGAGCGGCGACATTAAAGCTGACTGGGTGGTTATCGGCTCCGGCTATGCCGGCGTAAGCTTTGCCCGCAGGCTGGCCAGCCTCAATCCGCAGCTGAACATCGTGCTCATCGACGCCGAATGCGCCGCGACCAGCTCCTCGGCGCGAAATTCCGGCTTTATCATCGGCCTGCCGCACAATATCGGCAGCTCTACCGCCGAGCTGAAAAAAGCGCAGGATTACCGCGCCCTGCTCCAGGAGGGGATCCGCCTGCTCGATGAAACGGTGACCGAGCACCAGATTGCCTGCGAATGGGACAACGTCGGGAAATACCACTGCCAGATAGATCCGTCAAGCGAAGCCATTATGCAGGAGTATGTGGATAACCTGCAGCTGATGCAGGAGCCTTACAGCCTGCTGGACGGCGAAGCGCTGTACCAGAAGCTGGGAACCCGCCTCTACAGCAAAGGAATTTACACCCCCGGCTGTATTCTGGTGAACCCGGCGAAACTGATTGCGGGCCTCGCGCGCCATCTGCCGGAAAACGTCACGGTTTACCATCAAACCCCGGCGCTGGCTATGCGCCAGGAAAACGGCGGCGTCAGGGTGACGACGCTGCAGGGCACGATCCGCGCCGACCAGGCGATGCTGGCGACCAACGCGCTCTCCCGCGAACTCTCGCCCACCGTGAGCCGCCAGGCGTCAATGGCGACCTACGCCAGCATTACCGCCCCGCTCACCCCTGAACAGCGCCAGCGTCTGCCGGCAATGGAAAGCTGGGGATTAACGCCGGTCAACGCGATCGCCGGCGCCACGCTACGCTATACCCACGATCATCGTTTTCTGGTCCGCCAGCATGTCGATCCGGCATTGCGGGGAGTGATTACCGCCGGACAGACCGCCAGCGCCGCGCGCCAGCATCTGGCGCTTTTCCACGCGGCCTATCCGCAGCTGCAGGATGTGCCGCTGGAGCGAACCTGGTCCGGGACCATCAGCGTCACCCGCAACGGCGCGCCGGTCTGGGGGCGTCTTGCGCCGCAGATCTGGACCGCCGGGGGCTGTAACGGCGCCGGCGTATCCAAACAGACTATCGCCGGGACGCTGCTTGCCGATCTGGCGATGGGCCAGGACAACCCGCTGATTGCCGCGATGCAGTCGCTCGGCCAGGCGAACGTTATGCCACCTTCGCCATTCCTCGATATCGGGGTGGCGGGCGCATTATGGAAAGAGCGTTATGTGGGGCGCAAAGAGATGCCCGCGTAATCGCTGTCTGACAGGTTTCACTGCCCGGGCGTGAAACCTGTTGTTTGGGCTACTCGGGGATCGCTTCATCTTTACGCAGGGTCAGGACCTCGAATCCATCCGCGGTGACGGCGACGGTGTGCTCCCACTGAGCGGACAGTTTTTTATCGCGGGTGACCACCGTCCAGCCATCTTTTTTGGTTTTAATCCGGCTATCGCCCTGGTTCACCATCGGTTCAATGGTAAACACCATCCCCTCCTTGAGCACGGCGCCGGTTCCGGGTATGCCGTAATGCAGCACCTGGGGATCTTCGTGCATCTCTCTGCCGACGCCGTGGCCGCAGTACTCCCTGACTACGCTGTAGCCGTTGCCTTCGACATAAGTCTGGATCGCATGGCCGATATCGCCCAGCGTCGCGCCCGGCCTGACGACCTTGATCCCTTTCCACATCGCTTCGTAGGTTTTCTGCACCAGCCGACGGGCCAGCGGTGAAACCTCGCCAATCAGATACATTTTGCTGGAATCGGCAATCAGCCCCTCTTTTTCCAGCGTAATATCCACATTCACGATCATGCCGGATTTCAGATGCTCGCTCTCCTTTGGCATACCGTGACAAACCACTTCGTTGATCGACGTATTCAGCACATAGGGGAAATCATATTGCCCTTTGCTGGCCGGGCGCGAATGCAGATCGTTGACGATAAAATCCTCCACCCGGTTGTTGATGGCCATGGTGGAGATACCGGGCTGAATAAAGGTATCCAGCATGTCGAAAACCGAGGCCAGCAGCTCACCTGCGCGGCGCTGTCTGGCCAGCTCGTCCGCGGTCTTAATGGGAATTGATAGCATTGATAACCTCCAGCAAGCGATCAGAGCCGGACTTGAGCATCATCAGCTTAATTTGCTGATGGTTAAGTTCGGGATAGAGCTCGCTCATCATACCCAGACGGATCCAGTACTCCGCCTGGGCGTTGACCGAACGCGACATCGCCTTGCTGGCGTCACGAATATCGTCGTGCAGCAGGTCGGAAATTTTTACAATGCCCATTTATACGTACCGTAATGTTTTATATATGTTTCGTATATTACGCCACCGCGATCAAGCTGACAACCTTTGCCGTCAGAAAGCAGAAAACGGGGTTGCGGTTTTTATCACCTGCGCTACGGCTGGTTAACGTTCACAGCCACTATCTGGATGTTCCGAGGTTCAACAACGGTGCCTTTCGTCGTCACAAATGCATTGTGGACGAAATCTCCGCTCTCTTTATCTATCAGCGCAATATGAGGTTCATCATGCAGGATATTTTTATGTCCCCACGCCATCAGGGAAAATAGGATCGGCGCCAGACTGCGGCTTTTTGGCGTAAGGATATACTCATAACGTTCGCGTGCTCCTTCTTCCTGATAAGGCGTTTTGCTCAGTAACCCCAGTTCCGTCATTTTCTTTAACCGGTTTGCCAGCGTCTGTTTAGGCATTTTTGTATGCGAGCGGATCGTTTCAAAGCGGGTCACGCCGTATAAAGCCTCTCTTAAAATCAACAAAACCCATTGATCTCCCAGGATTCCCGCCGCCGCAGAAAGTCCGCAAAGCTCCGGTAACAGGTACGGAACTGAATTATTTTTTGACATGTTCGCTTTCGCTCTCTAATCTGAGTATGAATTTTAGACCTAGATTACTAAGGAGAATACAATGCCCTTCGTCAATGTACAAACCATTAAAGGAATTATGAACCCGGAGCAAAAAAAAGAGCTCTTACGCCGCATGACCGATCTGATTGTCGAAATTGAAGGGAAAGGCGACCCCGAGTTCCGTCGTTCAGTCTGGGTTCGCATTGATGAACATGAGCCGGAACAGTGGAGTCTGGGCGGCATGCAGCCCACCGCTGAAGCGATCGCGGCAAAATTCTCATCGCCTAAGGCGTCATAACCTGATGGCGTTTTAACGCGTCATCCCTGCGGGAAATTGCGGACAACTTTTATGTCCGCTTTTACGCCGCCCGACGCATGCTCAAAAACGGCCATAAACCGACTCTCCGGGGCTTATTTTACGGAACATACCACGGTCGCATGATCCCACCATGGGTTCTCATTGACGTTCACCTCAAGCACATCAAAATGTTCATCGCCGATCTCTTCCAGGAGAGCCTGGAGCGGCCGCAGCGTACGCCAGGGTTGACCCTCTTTGAGCAAATGATGGCGAATGGGATCATAAGCAGCCATGTCTTCCGGATGACGCGGAGTTCCGCACATGGAACCGATGACAAACCGTCCTCCCGGCCTGAGCAATCTTCTGACTTCCGCAAAGCAAAGATGCCGGGCATCGTCAATCAGGCAATGCACACAGCTGCCATCAACAATGAGCTCAAAGGTCGCATCCTGACACTGATGAATATGGCAGACATCCCCGACAAAAAATTGAGCCGCGAGCCCCGCTTGCTGAAAACGATTTTCTGCCCAGCGGATCGCGGTTGCGGACCAATCTACCCCCCACACCGAATAGCCTCGTTCCGCAAAATACTGCGCGGCCATCGCGCCATTCCCGCACCCCAGCTCAAGGACAGGCGCGCCGGGTTGTGGGAAATAGTGCTGTAAGTGAAGCCAGCTAAAAACGCGCTCCTGCTGTTCTTTGGCCCGGGAATAACCTTCGCCAGCCCAGGCGATAGCGCCATTTGCCAGCAACTGCCGATACTCTTTTTCATAGCGGTTCATAGTCAAGACGCCTTTGTCAGCAGCAACGCTCGTCACTTTACGCGCGTTAGAGGCAGGAGAAAAACCAACCGTCAGACACGCTCCGTCATCGCAGGCAGCAATTGTTCAATCACGTCGATAATACTTCTTACCCGCGGTGGGATAAAGCGAGCGTCAGGATAGACCGCATAGAGAACGCGATCGGGTAATCGCCAGGCGGGTAATACCGGTACCAGCCTGCCGCAATGCAAAGCGTGGGCCGCGAGGGGAAACTGCATGCCACCGATACCAATACCGGACTCCAGCGCCTGCAGCAGCGCTTCGCTGGTGTTAGCCCGAAACACGGTATTGACTTTCACATCGACCGTTTTATCACCCGAGACCAGCCGCAGCGGCGCGTCCTGCGCGATGCCGCTGAAACGTACGTGCGGATGGGCGGCCAGCTCGCTAACGGCATGCACCGTTTTAAAACCGGGGGCGGCAAAGAGTGCAGTTTCAATACGCGCAAGCACACGCGCCGCACTCCCCGGCGGCGGTTCACTGCTCAACCGCAGCGCGACATCCACCCCTTCAGCAACCAGATCGGCAATGCGGTCATCAAGGGAAAGCGTCAGACGCAGCTCGGGGTGCATTTTCTGCAGCGCCAGCAGATGCGGCAAAAAGAGCTGCCCCAGACCGCTCGGCAGCTGCACGTGTACCCGGCCTTGCCACTGGCGATCGGTTGGCTGTAAGCGCCTTTCCGCTTCATGCATGGCTTCCAGCAAAAGCTGCATATCGCGCCGGTAACTTTCTCCCTGCTCGGTCAGCGCCATCGCACGCGTCGTTCGGTGCAGCAACACCACCCCAAGCTCCTCCTCAAGCGCCGCGATCTGCTGACTGACGGCGGATTGTTTCATCCCGCACTGGCGGGCTGCCGCTGAAAAGGATCCCGCTTCTACTACGCGCAGGAAGGTGGCAATGGCGTTGAGCTTATTATTCATTTAATGATTCTGCTTATAAGTACCATCAGTTTTACGGGATATGCGTGAAAAAAATAATATACCACACTGCCTCTGTCACCCATCCTGGAGAAGCAACGTGAATAAGATACCGCAACCCAAAATCGCCCTGGTCGCCGGCGCCAGCGGCATTGTTGGCAGAGAGCTGGTGAAAACGCTGTTACGCAATCGCTGGGAGGTTATCGGCCTCAGCCGCCAGGCATCGCCCCACCTGGAAAACATCCCCTTTATTCATGTCGATTTACTGGATGCGCAGCACAGCGCGCAAAAACTGCATTCGCTCAACGGCGTCACCCACATTTTTTACAGCGCATGGGCCAACGCCGGGAACTGGGCGGAAATGGTTGAACCGAACGTCACCATGCTGCGCAACCTGGTCAGCAACATCGAGCAAACCGCACCGCTACGGACGGTAAGCCTGATGCAGGGATACAAAGTGTACGGCGCGCATCTTGGTCCGTTCAAAACCCCGGCGCGTGAAAGCGATCCCGGCGTACCCGGGGCCGAATTTAACGCCGCTCAGCTCACCTGGCTCAGCCATTTCCAGCGCGGAAAAACGTGGCACTGGAACGCGATCAGGCCGGGCGTGGTCGGCAGCACGGTGCCCGGCAACGCCATGAATCTCGCACTCAGCATCGCGATCTATGCTTCGCTATGTAAAGCGCAGGATCTACCGCTGCGTTTCCCCGGTTCGGAAAAAACCTGGCACAGCATCGTCGATCATACGGACGCCGGGTTGCTGGCTGATGCCACGCTCTGGGCCGCGACCTCGCCAACGGCGCAAAACCAGGCGTTCAACGTCAATAACGGCGACATCTGGCGCTGGTGCGAGCTGTGGCCGCGCATCGCGAGCTGGTTTGAACTGGCATCCGCCCCGCCGGTCAGAGTGTCATTGCACCAGCTGTTTGTGGATTACCGCGCGTACTGGCGCGAACTGGCCGGGCAGAGTCTGGTGGAAGCGGACATCTTAAGGCTCAGCGACGGTAAATTTGCTGATTTCGTCTTTGGCTGGAACTACGACATGTTTGGCGATGGCAGCAAACTTCGCCGGGCGGGCTTCACTGAAATGCAGGCCACCGACGACATGTTTTTCCGCCTGTTCGCTCAGCTGAGAGCCGCGCGGATTATCCCCTGAATCAGCATGCTTTAACCGTCAGCCGGCGTCGCGCGAGCAACCCACGATTCAGTTTTTCGCCTCTTCCTCGCGCGCCCTGGTATCTGGGGTAATGATTATTCCAGGACGTAAAAAAGCCGGGTTCTCCCGGCATCATGATTTACCAACCATTTTCTGCGTATAAATACAAAACGTAGTGGATGATATTACTCCAAATTGCAGCATCCTTATGCTTCTGATGATTTCAGGGTACAGAAAGGTATCCGCTTCGATACGCTGGCAAAAATGTGCCAGGCGCTGGAGTGCCAGCCAGGCGATATTCTCGCCTGGCTGGCGGATTAACGCCCTTTCTCGATCGTGCAGGCCCACTGCTGGCTCATGCTGCTCTGGCTGGTGGCGATTTGCAGCGACAGGCTGGCGTCAAGGGTATGCGTGACGCTGTATTCAAGCACCACATCATCCAGATCGCGGGCGACGCGCTCAATGCGAAACAGAGCCTGGCCGGGTTCAATATTGAGCAATCCCGCCGTGCGGCTATCGCAGCACACCGGCGTATAGCGTTCCGTGGCGTTGGCCGGCGAGTAGCCGAACGTTTCCCGCAGCTGCTTATACAGCGATCGGCTGCCGTCCACGTGACTCAGATCGTTATAGATACGGCCATTAAGCCAGGTCAGCACATGGCCAACCGGCCGGTCGCCCTGCACTAACAGCCGCTCCAGACGCATCAGCTGGCAGCCTAAATCCAGCCCCATTTGCTCCGCCACCTGGCGGTCGGCCATGGTCGAAATCAGCGACAGAACTTCCACGGCTATCTCGCCCGGCGGAGCAAAGGTCGTCAGTACGTCCGGGAGGTCGGTGTAGTATTTCTGCAGCGCATCGCGGTTAATAAAGGTCCCTTTACCCTGTTCGCGGTACACCATGCCAATACTGGCCAGCGAATCTATCGCCTGTTTAATGGTACCGCGCGCGACCTTAAACTCCCCGGCGAGCAGCAGTTCGCCCGGGAGTTTATCGTCATAGGTAAAAGAGAGGATCCGCTGCAGGATAACGTCTTTTATCCTTAAATAGAGAGGGAGTCCATCCGACTCAAACATACTTGTGCTCCAACTCAGAGGTAGTGTATCTGGCTCCTGTAAGCGCTAAGTATATCCTGATTTATCTCCTGATTACCGTCTATGTTTGCGCTGGCGAGAATGGGCGGCGTGCGCGCATTTTCCAGCATGATTTCGCAAATACGTAATACCAGGCTGTTGGCAATGGTCGCGCCCATAATGGTGGAGAGCGGCGCGGCTTTTTGCGCCATCCCCGGCAGGCTCACCGCCGCATCGCCATACTCGCAGTGGTTATCAATGGTGATATCGGCCACATCCACCAGCAGCTTGCCGCTGGAGTGGCGCGACGTCACGCGCGCCGCCGTCGCCAGGCTGGTAATCGCGATAACCTTTGCGCCGCAGGCTTTCGCCGCCAGCGCGACATCAATGGTAATCGCGTTGCGTCCCGACACCGAATGGATCAGCAGCGTATCTTCAGCCCTTAGCGGCGACTGCTCCACCAGTACCCGACCGAGGTGCTCCACATTTTCCACCGCGCTGGTGAGGGTTAACGGCCTGACGTTAAGCATCAGCGCAGGCGTAAAAAGCGGATTGATGATGGCCAGGCCGCCCGCGCGATAGCTCATCTCCTCCGCCAGGATCCCGGCGTGGCTGGCGCCAAAGACGAAGATGTTGCGCTGCCCCATAATGCTGTGGGACATGATTTCCGCCGCCCGGGTGAGTTCATCGGGGCGCTGTTCAAGAAAAGCCAGCTTCTGGCGGATCTGACTGTAGTACTGTTTCAGGGCCTGACTCATAGACTTCCTCCCGATATCAGAACGCCAGCAGGCGGGTCAAAAGATGAATGACTGGCGCGAGGACAAACATATCGCTGTCGCCTGCCCATAGCGCGGTATCCGGGATCGTATTGTCGATAAAACCGGTGACGCAGAAATACTGCCCCCAGGCGACCACGGTCGAGGTGATAAACCCCGCCAGCAGAGCGCCTTTATAGCCTCCGGTAATATTGCCGAAGACCCCCGCCGTACCGGCATGAAAGAAGATCACAATCATGCTGGGAATAAAAACGTAGCCGGTATAGCGGCCAATCAGGGTCAACCACAGCAGCGAGCCGACGAAAGCGCCGACAAACCCCAGCACCACCGCGTTTGGCGCAAAGTTAAACAGTATCGGGCAGTCCAGCGCCGGTTTTGCGCCGGGTACCAGCCGCGAGCCGATGCCGTTAAACGCCGGCACCATTTCGCCAATAAACATCCGTACCCCGAGCAGCACGACGGCAATGCCGCCGGTAAACATCAGCGATTGTTTGAGGGCATAGATGTAGAAGCTCAGGTCACCGGATTGCGCCAGGATCTCCGCCGCTTTCGGCGTACCTTTAATCTGCAGAATAAAGGTGCCAATAAAGAACAGCAGCGCCATGGTCAACGCCGTCACCACGTTGGAGTCGCGCAGAAAACCCAGCTTTTTAGGGACTTTGATATCTTCGGAGCTGATTTTGTTGCGGGCGAAAATCTGGCCAAAAATTGCCCCCAGCAGCGCGACGGAGGCGGAAGTATGCCCCAGTGCCACGTTGTCGTTGCCGGTGATTTTTCGCACCCAGGGCTGAACCAGCGCGGGCTGTAGGGTCCAGTAGAGCCCCATAATCACCGTCAGCATCAGCGTCAGCTGCACCGCTGAAATAGCGGGCTCGGTGTTCACCATCACCCCGGCAAAGATCATCGTCGTCCAGAACATCATATGTCCTGTCAGGTAGATGTATTTAAAGCGCGTCAGCCGGGCCAGCAGCAAATTGATGGCGAATCCGCCGGCAATGGCGATGGTCACGCTGCTTCCGTAGCGTTCGCTGAAGCGCGCCTGGCCGATAATATTGGTCAGGTTCATTGAGCTGAGACCGAAAACTTCGGTCCAGATCGGCTGAAATATCAGCAGCGCGGAGACGATAATCCCGGCCCCAGCGCCGATGATTAGAAAGCCCAGAATGCCTTTCAGGGTGCCGGACACAATGTCCGCCAGCGATTTCTTTTGCAGCACCAGCCCCAGCAGCACAATCAGGCCAATTAAGATCGACGCTTCACCAAATATATTGATGGTGATCCAGCGCAGCACGCCAAGAAACTCGCTCATGACGGCTCTCCTGCGGGCAGAATTTTCGCCTGGGTCAGCGCCGCGGTGATTTCGGCGTTATCGATATAGTTGTTCACCACCACCACCGGACAGGACAGATGCTTAAGGTTGTCCACCAGCTCTGCGTTGGTTATCACCACATCGGCGTTGGCCGAAGCGGCGGAAGAGACATCCATATGTTCCACGGAGGCCTGAATCCCGTGCTGTTTTAACACCGCCTCAACGTTCATTTTTAAAATCAGGCTGGAGCCCATACCTAAACCACAGACTGTCAGAATTTTCATCGCTATTCACTCCGTGTTCATCACGCTACAAACGCTGCGAGCCGCTGGCTAACAGCCGATAAAGTTGTTCTGGATCGTTCGAATGCATCAGGGTATGCAGGTTATTTTCATCGCTGAGTACGGTCACGATATGCTGGATAAGGTGGATATGGGCATCGCTGCTGGTTGCCGAAAGCCCCAGCACCACCTGCACCGGGTCGTTTTCCGCATGACCAAACGCCAGCGGTTCACGCAGCCTGACCGCGCTGATCTGCGCTTTCAACGCCCCCTGCTCCGGGCGGGCATGCGGCAGCGCCAGCCCGGGGGCAATGACAAAATAGGGGCCCAGCTCGCGGTAGCTATTGACCATTGCCTGGACGTATTGCGGGCTACAGGCTCCCGCGCGGCACAGCGCGTTCCCCGCCTCGCGGATGGCCTCCTCAGGGGTAGCGGCCGGGCAGTCTACACGTATTGCCTGACGATCAATCATAAGAGGCTCCTTGCGCTAAATGCTGGCGGATGGAAACCAGCGTAGTCTCCAGCGACCGCTGGACGAACGCGCGCCCTTTCTCTTCGCTGGCGGCAGTCGGATCGCCAAGCACCGCATAGTCAGAAAACTCGGTCCAGGGTATCGGCTGATAGCGAAAATTGTTCGGGAAAGCCGGATAGTGCGCGCGGGCGTTGGTCATGGTGACGAACTCCGGCGCCAGCGCCAGCATCAGCGAGGTTTCGACCTCATCAGCATGCATATAGCCGGGGTAAGCCACCGCAGTGGTTTGCCGTCGTTTTACCTCCTCCTCCATCCCCGCCCAGCTATAGCTAAGCAAGGTAATACCCTGCTCTTTTAGCTGCCGGGAGGCCGCTTTCATCGCATCAAAATTGCCGTAATGCGCGTTAATCACCGCCGTGGTGGTGATACCGTAGCTGGCCATGTTTTCCGCCAGCGACACCAGTAGCGATGTCAGCCGTTCATGACCGATATCAATCGCGCCCGCGTGGCCGCGCAGGGACCAGACCTGGCTGTAGGAAACAACCGGCAGGCTCAGGGCGCACTCGCCCAGCTGCTCATCAAGCAGCGCGCAAAACCGCTCGGCCAGCAGGTTATCGGTATCCAGCGGCAGGTGGTCGCCGTGCGGCTCGACGGCGCCGAGCGGCAGTAAGGCGATCCGCGCCTTTTGTAACGCCCGCCGGGCCTCGCTTTCATTTAAACGATACAGCTTCATAACATCTCCTCAGGCAAAAGCGAGGTAACGCGCCGGGTTGTCGACAAAGAAATCATGCAGCAGCGCTTCGCCGTCAAACCCGGCTTCCCGGGCCTCGTCAATGAATCTTGGCCGCCAGTCGCTAAGGATAAATTTCAGCCCCAGCCCCCCTTTGCCGTAATGCGCGCTCATGGATTTACGGGCAAAATCGCCGCCGATTAAGATCTGCTTTTGATAACCGCGCTGGCAGAGCGCCAGGATGGCCTGGGTACGGATGTGCTCGGGATGATATTTTATGCGGCTGATACCGTCGAAAGAGAGAAACGCCCCGGTGTTGGCGATTTGACGGTGCAGCCAGGGATCGGGGTTACGATCCATATGAGCAAAACATAAGCGGGAGAGATCCAGCCCCCATTTTTTGAAGAGCTGCGCCTGCTCGAGTCCCATCGTCCCCATTTCCGTATGGCTGTGCATCGGCGCCCCGGTGCGCTGCTGGGCGCGAACGATAACCTCCATGGTTTTTTGTTCCAGAGGGGAAATGGCGTTATAGCCGGTACCGCACTTCACCACGCCGGCCCGATGTTCGGTGCCCTCTATCCCCTCAGTGACCTCGCGACAGACGTGCTCAACCAGTTCATCAACGTCTGAATGTGCAATCCACTCGGCGAAAGTCTGCGCGGAGCCCGGCCGCTTGCTGCTCCACAGAAAACCTTTGTTAAAACCCGCAGTGGCGATAATGTGCAGCTGCTGGCGCTGCGCCATGGCGGCGACGGCTGCGGCCTGACGGCCATAATCCGGCGCGGTGGCGTCGTAGATGGCGTTACCACCCGCCCGGCGGAAGTCGCTTAATTCACGCTCTGAAGCCTGCGGATCGTCGAGTAACAAATCATCATCCTGACGCTCTGCCCAATAGGGCGGAATACAGTAAATATGGTCGTGGCTGTAGGTGACGCCCAGCTGATTAGCGGAAATATCCCCGTTTAACGTTCGAATGATTCCCATGATTCTTGCTCCCCGGAACGGATAAGAAGGTGCTTTCAACATAGGCGCGCCCCACTTGACCAGTCAAGTGATCAGGTTCGCATCAATCATATTAAATTCTTATCTGTGAGGTAGGTCGACATTAACATTTATGTGACGTTGTCACATAAATAGATTCGGGATAAAAAAACCGTTACTCATGGAAAAAAATACGTACCCCAGGTGAGTTAATTAAATTTATGTTACTTAAATTCAATGGGATACACACTCACAAAGCCAATGCATTCCTGACTAATAATCCATAGCTTTGATTAAAATGTTTAATTGAATGAATCGATAAAGAGAGTATTGTTAAAAACAATGATGAGCGGAGATAAATAAATGTTACGTGATTTTTTGAAGGTAGAAAAAGAGGATCGTCTGGTCGAACAACAGGACGCCTGCAGCGGTAAAGCGAATTCAACGGACGTCACCGAATGGATTATTGTGAATAAAAATGGTGATAAAAAAGGCCGGGTGGCGTTATTCAATCAATTTACCACCCGCCGTTCCTATTGCGTGAATTACCGCATCACCCAGTTTGATAATAGCGGCAAAGTGGTTGTCGACCGGCTGGCGGAATCAATCTGATCCCGGGGAACGTTATCACGCCGGCGTCCCGCGCCTTTAGCCCGGCCCGTCGCTGGCGGCGGCCAGCAGCGGCACAATCACATCGCTTAATGGCGTGGGGATATGGTGAATACGGCCATATCGCTGAACAACCCCGTTGCGAATATCCCACTCAAGCGGCAGCCCGGCCTCGCGATCCGTCAGTATTGAAGTGCTTAAATCCGGAGGCGCACGGTGAAAACCGGTGAGAATTTCCTGCGGCACGCCGTCGTCCAGGCTGGCGCCTGCGGCGCGCGCCACCGTCAGCCCCTCCTGCAAATAGGCTAAAGCAAGCGCCGTAATATCGTCGCGGGCAAACATCCCTGCCCGCCTCCCCGCCAGCACCATCAGACCGGCGACCGCATTCTGCAGCAGTTTACGCCACGCAACGGAGAGAAAATCCGCGCTGATATCCACTTCACAGCGCGTGTCCCGTAGCGCGTGCCGCACCCGCTCGGCCCCCTCAACATCCGGCAGCGTCAGGCGCGGTTTTGCCCGCAGCCAGACTGACGCTTCAGGTTCACGCTGGGCGGGGAACCAGACGACCGATGGCAGCACGTCCGCTTCCGCCACGTACGGCGCGAATAGCGTTTTTTGTTCAACGCCGTTTTGGAGTACGCAGACTACCGTTCGATCGTGACACAGCGCTTGCAGCCACGGTGCAATAGCCGCAATTTGTGTCGCTTTTACCGCCACAAATACCAGGTCGTACGGCGCAGCGACCGAGGCCGGTTCCGTCAAGACTGGCCCCGGCACCACAATATTTCCGCCATCAAAACGCAGCGACAGCTGCGGGTGCGCGCGGCGGCCGCATACCAGAGGCGTACGGCCAACCTCGTGCAGCGCCGCGGCGATGGTGGTACCAATTGCGCCTGGACCGATCAGCGCAACGGCGGGTTCTTCAACTGTCATCTATGCCTCCAGGCCGCTTCCGGCCCCTGAGATTTCATTGGTACGTAACATAAACGCGACTTCGTTCGCATTACCATTTTATTCATATGGGTAATCTGAATGTGTGTGTCAGCGTACACACTTTTCACCATCAACAAGGAAGGTACATGTTTCCAGAATACAGAGAGCTGATTACTCGATTGAAAACCACGCATCCGCGCTTTCAGTCGCTATTCGAAAAACATAATGCACTCGATCACGACATTTCCCGCATAGAAGGAGTCGATGGCAAAGGATACAGTCTCGAGCTTGTACAGATGAAGAAAGAAAAACTTATGTTGAAGGACGAAATGCTCAAAATCCTCCAGCATGAAAGCCTGATGTAAACGATAAGGCCGTCGGATGGCGGCCTTCTTATAGCACCAGTTTACGAGCGAATAAACGCCAGCAGATCGGCGTTAATCACATCGGCGTGCGAGGTATGCATACCGTGCGGAAAGCCGGGATAAATTTTTAGCTGGCTGTTCGGCAGCAGCTTATCCTGCAGTATCGCGGCGTTTTGATAAGGCACAACCTGGTCGTCATCGCCCTGCATCACCAGCACCGGCAGCGTAATGGCTTTTAAATCTTCGGTCTGGTCAGTTTCAGAAAACGCCTTAATCCCCTCATAGTGCGCTTTTGCGCTACCGGTCATGCCCTGCCGCCACCAGTTCTGAATTGTGCCCTGGGACACCTCCGCGCCATCACGGTTAAAGCCGTAGAACGGCCCGGACGCCACGTCGAGATAAAACTGAGAGCGGTTGGCGGCCAGCGCTTTGCGAAAACCATCAAATACCTCGATTGGCGTACCGCCCGGATTGTTCTCCGTTTTTACCATAAGCGGTGGAACCGCGCTGATCAGCACCGCTTTAGCCACGCGCCCCTGCGGCTGGCCATACTGCGCAACGTAGCGCGCGACCTGCCCGCCGCCGGTGGAATGCCCGATATGCACGGCGTTACGCAGATCCAGATGCTCCGCCACCGCTGAGGCATCGGCGGCATAATGATCCATATCGTGACCGTCACTCACCTGATCTGAACGACCATGACCGCGTCGGTCAATCGCAATCACCCGGAACCCTTCTGCCAGGAAAAACAGCATCTGGTTATCCCAATCATCGGCGCTTAAGGGCCAGCCATGATGAAATACGATCGGCTGCGCCTCCTTCGGGCCCCAGTCTTTAAAGAAGATATTGACGCCGTCTTTGGTTGTCACAAATGCCATGTTACAAACTCCTCTCGTGAGAAAACAAGGCTGCGGGCCTGACGCCTGCAGTGGGTCGGGTATAAAGGTCGGATACTCAGCCTTAACGAGCGTGTCTCGTCAGGTTTGAAAGTGATGCGCAGAAAAAGTGTAGATGATTTTTGTGATGCCGGAGATGCGAAGAGAATTCGACAAATGGGCTGTAAACAGCCCACTTAAGCATGCAGAAAGGAAAATTTAACGCAGCACGAACTTAATAACGCCGGATGGTTATCGTTTCGGCTCCCGCCTGGTCGAGCGCGGCGAGTCCCTCCTCTATCCGCCCGAGGCTTATCAGCCCGGGGGAGTGGCGAAAATCCTTGCGAAAAATGGCCAGATTGCCCCACGGCGCGTAATAGGCGATGTCGCCGCGCCGTGGGGTCATTGATGCGCCAGAATCCGCGCGGTGCAGTTTCGTCGGCAGCCAGGCGATTTTTTCCGTGGAACCATAATCCTCGAGCTTCACCGTCATCGGCAGCTGCGCCAGGAACTCATTAGCCGCTGCGCTCTCATCCAGCGAGCCGACAACCGTGGCGCCATTGAACTCAAACTGAATCTTCACCGCGTTCTCCCGCCCGACGGCAAATGCCGCCCCCATCGTAGCAATAAAAATCAATAGCGTGGCGCCAAGAGAGTTGAACATCCCCTCACCCTGCCAGGCGACGAGCGCGCAGGACTTCACTCACCACCGCTACCGCTGAAAAGGCATTTGGCCAGCCGGCATAGAAAGCGGCATGCGCAACGATCTCCCCCGCCTCTTGCGCAGTGAGGCCGTTATCCATCGCCCGGTTAAGGTGGTAGCCAATTTGCGCGCTTTGCCCGGCGGCAATCAGCGCGCTGACCGTGACCAGGCTGCGGTCGCGCGGCTTCAGCCCCGGTCGCTGCCACAGGTCAAGAAACAGCGGTTGAGTCGTAAACTTTACCAGTCCAGGGGAAATCGTGCCGAAGTTCTGTTCTACGGTTGTTGAACGCTGGTTTTCCACCGCCTGATTAAGAGGGAGCAGCTGCGGGGAGGCAGCAGCCAGCTGCTCGCGGCCAATGCCGCGCGCGACAAAAATATCTTTCGTCACCGCAACGGCGGCCATCGCGTTGGGCCAGCCGGAATAAAAAGCCAGATGAGTGATGATCTCTGAGATTTCAGCCGCCGTGACGTCGTTATCCAGAGCAACCTCAACGTTATGTTTTAGCTCCGCCGGCTGATTACGGGCGATAAGAATCGCCACGGTCACGATGCTGCGGTCGCGACGCGAGAGTTCTGTTCTCTGCCAGAGATCCCCTATCAGCACCTCGCTGCCGAAACGGGCAAGCGCCGGCGCGACGGATTGAATATCCTCAGCGGACAATACGGATGGACTACGTGGAGCCATTTTTTCACCTCTTTTTTCTTCTGCCAGGGCTGACGCGCCCAGCATTAACGACATTGCAGCTACGGCAATAAGAGCTTTCATCCTGAACACCTTCCCGGCACGTTAATTCTTCAGCCTTTCCACCAGTTGACGCTGGTATTCAGGCAGTTGATCGCGGCTGGCGCGCTGAAAAACCAGCGGAGGCAGCCAGGTCATTCCCGCATGCAGCGCGCTGGCCTTCATTGGCGTAAAGACGTCGGCCAGGCTGACGCCCGTTCGCCCGGTCTCGCCGTATGTCGTGTCACCGCCTGCGGCCGTCGTGACAATCAGCATCTCTTTGCCCTGCCATACTCCCGGCCCTACGCTGCCCCAGGTATCGTTCAGCCAGGCCTTCATCATCGGGGTGATGTTGAACCAGTGGGTCGGGAAGATAAACACGATGCGCGAGTGTTCCCGCATGAGCCGTCGCTCTTCATTGGCATTGATATTTCGGGTATCAAAACCGTAAAGCGCCTCGAGATTGCGTACGGTCACGCCGGGTACGCTTTGCGCTGCGGCCTCAAGACCTTTGGTCATGACCGATTGCTCAGGATACGGATGAGAGACGATAACCAGCGTGTTAGCCTCTGCGGCGCGGCTGGTAGAGGTAAAGCTAAACAGAAACGCGGTGACGGCCAAAAGCCAGAACAGACCGGGAATACAGCGGTGCGAATAGTTCATCAAGCTCTCCTTCTCTTTTGCCACAGGGTAAGGCGCGGAATAAGAAGGAGCCAGCCCTCGCTATCGAATGGGGCTGTGAGTTATTTTCATCAATCGGGCTACAGACCGAGCGGCTTCATTTCCCGCACAAGGGAGATTAACAGGCGCAGCCCGGTGGGAACCTGATGACGGCTGGAGTAATAGATATAGAATCCCGGTCCGTATGAGGCCCAGTCGGTCAGCACCAGACGCAGGTGCCCTGCGCTGACGTGCTCTGCTATCAGCGGTTCCGGCGCCAAACCCCTGCAGAATGGCCACCACGCCCGTCTCCGCCAGATCGACCGTTAACAGCGGCGGTACTTTGACGGTGAGCTGCTCTTCGCCACGTTCAAACTCCCATTTATAAATGCGGTTGTTTCCCAGACGATTACTGACGCAGCGGTGCTGTTGAAGATCGTGAGGATGCCGGGGCTCGCCAAAGCGGGCAAGATATTCCGGGGATGCAGCGACCACCCAGCGCACATCGGCGGACAGCCGCTGCGCCACCATATCTTCAGGCACGGTTCCGCCATAGCGGATCCCTGCGTCAAACCGCGCTTCCATTACATCAACAATGCGGTTGCTGGCCACGATATCCAGCTCAATATCGGGGTAACGTTCAGCAAAAACAGGCAGGACCGGGGCCAGCAGCAGCGTGGCCGCCTCAACGGCGACGTTGAGCCGAATATGTCCCGCAGGCGAGTCGCGAAACTGGTTGAGCTGTTCAATCGCGCCATCTATGGCGGCCACCGGCTCGCTCACCGCGCTGGCCAGACTCTCGCCTGCCGCCGTCAGGGTTACGCTTTTGGTCGTACGGTTCAGCAGACGCACGCCCAGCCGCGCCTCAAATCCCTTGATCGCGTGGCTCAGCGTCGATGCGCTCACCCCAAGTTCAACGGCAGCTTTACTAAAACTCTGATGGCGGGCGATGGCGAAAAAATAGACAAGATCGGCCATGTCGGCACGGGTTACATTCATACTGTCTCGCTGACTGGATAGACTTTAAGCTGAAAAAACAACGTTACTTTGATGTGATGGCGTATCGTGACGTTGATCCGACCAGGAAAATCAAAGACCTGGATGCACGAGCAATCTTCCGGGCGGTATGTTTATACTACAGGCGTCAGCCTTGATAAACTGACCTTCCGACCGGAGATAAACCCATTTTATCCGCCAGAGGCGCATTTATGTTACCTGATTGCGATAAAGCCATCGTCCTGCTGCATGAAATCTACGGCATCAACGCGCATATTCAGCGAACCGCCGCGACCTGGCGCAGCCGCGGCTTCGATGCGTACACGCCAGCGCTTTTCCCTCACTCTGCGCCGTTCGCCTATGAGCAGCAGGAGCAGGCCTGGCGCCACTTTTCCGATAACGTCGGATTTGATACCGCCGCCATCGTGTCGCTGCTGGCCGAGCTAAGAGCGAAATACGGCACGCTAATCCTTATCGGCTACAGCGTGGGCGCCACCTTAGCCTGGCTGGCCGCCAGAAGCGGACTCTGCGACGGTGCGGTTTGCCACTACGGTTCACGGATCCGCCAGTACTGCGATGCGGCGCCTCCGTGCCCAACGCAGGTGATTCTCGCCCGCCATGAACCGGCGTTCGATCCCCGCGACCTGCAAAACGAGCTGGAGAAATACCCCTCCGTGACCTGCCGGATGTTCAATGCGCAGCACGGCTTTTGCGATGCCGACAGTCCGGCGTGGGATGCGCGCCTTGCGCAGCAGGCGGACGAACACACGCTGCGGTTTTTAACGCTTATTCAGCAAAGACAGGAGGCCTGATGCATTAGATATTTCAATGGATTAACGAACCCGCGACATGGTCAGAAGAGGACGGCGAACTGCGCGTAGTGACCGATGCGCAAACCGACTTCTGGCGCGAAACCTGGTACGGGTTTGAGCGTTTTTCCGGGCATATCTACGCCACGGAAGCCGCGGGGGATTTCACCTTTCAGGTAAGGGTGCGAGCAGATTTCAGTACGCTATATGACCAGGCTGGGATCATGTTAATGCAGGACGCCAGGCGCTGGATTAAGGCCGGTATCGAGTACAACGACGGTGCGCCCGCTATCGGTAGCGTACTGACGCAGGGAACATCAGACTGGGCAACCGGTATTTTCCCGGGCGACCCCGGTGAGTTCTGGCTGCGCCTGACCCGCCGCGGAGAAGCGCTGCGCCTGCAGTATTCAACGGATGGCCAACTGTGGCCGCTGCTGCGGCTGTGCCCTTTTCCGGGCGGCGCGGCGAAGGTCGGCATCATGTGCTGCACGCCACAGCGCAGCGGCCTGCGGGTGACTTTCGACCAGATATCACTGCTGCCGCCGAATGATAAAGATTTGCACGATCTGAGCTGAGCAGCCGGCTCACGCGCGGGCAAAATCGCTGAAGAATCGCGACGGAGGTATGATTTCTGGCTCCTCGGGCTGCCCGTGCTCGCGCCTTGCTGCTAGATTGGCAGCAGCAACCTTCAGGCGAAAAATGAGGAGGAGTCATGTTTTCCTACATCATGCTCGGCACTAACGATCTGCCGCGCGCGATTCGTTTTTACGACCCGTTGATGGAGATGCTGGGGCAGCCCCGGAGCGGCCGCAGCGAGCAAGGCGCATCGTGGGGGACATTCAGCGGAAACCGCACCATCGGGCTGTGCGTTGGCAAACCGTTCAACCAGCAGCAGGCAACAGCGGGCAACGGCGGTATGGTGGCCCTGAACGCACGCTCGGTTGAGCATATTCAGCAGCTGCATCAGCTGGCGCTACGCCTGGGAGGAAGTGATGAAGGCGCCCCAGGACACCGTCCGCAGTACGGTGAAGGTTTCCACAGCGCCTACGTCAGAGATCCGGACGGCAATAAGCTGGCGTTTGTTTATTACGCAAACGCAGACTAAGCCCCACGCCGGAAAGTTAAGGCAGGGTTAGCGCATGGCGAAACCCTGCGCATCTCTCAATATCGCGACGGATGCTCTCAGCCAGATGATTCGATTTCGGCAAATGGCCATGCAAATCGCGGCCTTGTCTGCATCAGCCTTCCGTAAACATTCCCGACCTGAACGTTTCCCTCATGGCTTCGATCTCTTCCTGACGGGCCGCCTTTAAGGCAGACAGCATATTGCAGGTAAAATCCACAAAGCCTACGCCGTTGGCGGTCACCAGGTTGCCGTCGCGAACCGAAGGCACGTTTCTGTACCGTGCGGCACCGCTGTAGGCTGACCCCGCCCGGCTCTGCAGGTAGGCCAACCCGTTCGAGGTGTGGTCGACATCATTGAGAAAGCCATGCGCGCCAAGAAAGGCCGAAGCGTCGCATATCGCGCCTACCACGATCTGCCGGGCCTGCGCTTGTTCTACCAGAGGCACAACCCGGCG
Organism: Klebsiella sp. OBRC7; assembly: GCF_000293135.1. Classification (NCBI taxonomy): domain Bacteria; kingdom Pseudomonadati; phylum Pseudomonadota; class Gammaproteobacteria; order Enterobacterales; family Enterobacteriaceae; genus Klebsiella; species Klebsiella sp. OBRC7. The sequence continues at coordinate 226,269 of NZ_ALNJ01000027.1, forward strand.
GGCCTCCTCTCCCCACCAGTTCATTCCGCCCACCAGCACCAGCGCGGCGTAATCATCGGGTATCGTCTCGAAGGTATAATCCGGCAGGCAGCGCACCCCGCCAATTGACCTCACCGGCCCCTCATCGGCAGCCACGGTTCTGACTTCGTATCGCGGTTCCCATACGCCAAACCCGCGGCGCAGCCCCGGTGCCAGCAGCGCGAACTCCCAGTCGGCGTACTCCTGGATGAGGACAAACAGCACTTCTTTACGCGTATCCATAGACATCGCACTTTCCTTTTATTAACAGAATTTGCCGTCGCAGCATCCGGGGTACCGATGGACACTATCGCCGTACTGCCGCCAAAAACTGTATAAATTCACAGTGTAAAAGGCAAGGCTATTTTGCCCCTTGCGGCAACCCGAATCGATTTTTGCGAGTCAGCTCCCCGGATAGAAAACTATCCGGGGCAATGGCTATCGTCTCCTGCGCGCTGAGCCCGCGTTTAATGAAATAGGCCTGCGCGCCAGGAGAACCTCCCTCGTGATGTACAGCGTATATCCCTCCGGCCGCAGCCTGGGTGCCCGCAGTTCTTTCAGCGTAATACCGACGATATCTCCCGATTGAAGACGTTGACGGATTGCGCTACCGCTAAGCCGCAGCGCTCGTCTCAGGACCGACAGCAGGCTGGTCTGAAAGGCGCGCGTGACTCTGACATCCACCCTCACCTGAGAAGCGCGAACAAGGTTGATGCACCAGCGTTCCTGAACCACAAAGTCAGGCGTACCCGATAGCGCCGCGCGATTACGCCGCAGAACGACCGGATCGTGAGAGTAAGCTTCGACGGCAGATTTATCGTTAGCGATAAATCGCGCGTAGAGCTGCGGATTGATTTTGCTGACGGGCAAACGCGAGAACAGGCTGATGTTCCAGGTATACGCGCAGCGCACGCACTTATAGATACTCCAGACATCGAGCACTTTTTTTTGCGAGTTGACCCGGAAGGCGCCGGATGGGGTGAAATCCTGCTGCCCATGACAGGCGGGGCAGCGCTTGCTAATCAGCTGATAGCCGACTGGCCTGACGTTCCATGTAATTTTCATGGTGAACCTTTTTTAACCCATACAAAAGCGGATCCGTCGAAAACGGACCGTGATTTTTGCGATGTGAAAAATATTTAGAGGATACTTTTCAGTGGGTTAAAAAAAGATTTCCAACGCGACGACCCTGTCTGACCGTGAATGAATGCGTTCAAGAGTAGCAAAGCGGCAAGCGGGCTAAATATGCATTAAATCAATAAATATATAGAAATCATTCACAAACGACGTTGTTTACCTTCTGTTCACAAAACGAGAAGCGGCTCACTGATCAAACAAACCTAAACGTTTATGTTTAGCCTCATAAACGTTTAGGTCAAGGAAATAGCCGTCTGTATCGCGGGTAATTTCATAAATGCAGAGAGCGAGATATGCGTAAAGCAACGATGCGGGATGTGAGTGAAGCGACGGGATTTTCTATGTTTACCGTTTCACGCGCGCTAAACGGTGGCGATGGCGTTGCTGACGACAGCCGGGAGCTGATTTTAAAAGTGGCGCGAGAACTCGGCTACGTACCTAACCGCGCGGCACAGGCGCTACGCCGCTCAAGCAGGGACTCGGTGGCGGTGATTACCGCCCATGCCTCGAACTCTTACTACCTCAACCTGATGTCCGGTATTCAGCAGATGCTGCAGCCGTCGCAGTGGACCGTTGTGCTTGGCGATATCGCGGTCAACGGTACCTACGACCGCGCGCAGGAAGATCGCATGATTAACCGCCTGATCGAGTCGCGAATGGCCGGGATCATTTCGACGGTGACGCTTCAGCCGGAAAGCCTGAGCCTGCTGGCGAAATGGGATATTCCGGTCGTCTTCGTTGACTCACCTCCCCGCGGCGAGCACAACTTTCCCAGCGTCACGACCGACAATTATCAGGCCAGCCTGCTGGTGGGGAACCATCTGGCGCAGCACGGCTATAAAAGCTGGCTGCTCCTCATCTACCCGGACCGCTGGACCACGCGTTTTGAACGCGAGCGCGGTATCCGCGAGGCCGCAGAGCGCTGCGGCGCAACGCTTGAAGTTGTCGAAACGGAGAACGACGCGCAGTCGGCTGCGGACACCCTGAGCCGATACCTGGACCGCCAGACATCGCTGCCGGACGCGCTTATTGCCGGTAACAACCCTATTCTGCTGGGTTCACTTAAACAGCTTCAGCAGCGCCAGATAGCCATCCCCGACGATATGGCGCTTATCGCCTACGATGAATTCGACTGGGCGCCGCTATTAAATCCGCCGCTAACGGTGCTCAATGAAAACAGCGAAGAGATTGGCAGGCAGTCGGCTGAAATGCTTATCCAGTTAATTAATCCGGAAGGAAAAGGAGAAATTAATACCCAGCGTAAAGTTCCCGCCGAACTGGTTATTCGCCAGTCCTGCGGCTGTAGAAAATAAATAACCATTAAAAAAGAGACAATTGAGATTGCTGACAACGTATCGCCCGGACGGCATTGCCCGGCGGCGCTTCCCCTGCACGGGCCGACAGAAATGGCGCTTGCGGTTTTCGTCGGCCGGGTAAGGCGCCACCCGACAAAAAAGCGGGCTACGGCGTGCTATACGCGCTCATCATTTTAGCGATGTAAATAACGGCTGAATTTCAGTCGCTACCGAAAAACAACATCAGGGGATTATTTCTGAGGCTTCCCCACACCTGGCCGTACCTTATACCACACGATAATGAAAGGAGCAGAATATGACCAAACTTCGCAAAGCATGGCTGGCTGTCGCGGTTAGCGCGGTATTCACCACCATGACAGGGTTTATTCCCGCAGCCAGCGCCGCGCCGCAGGATGGCAAAAAAATCTCCCGCATCGGCTTAATGGTGCAGGACATGTCCAACCCCTTCTTCTCGGCAATGGAAAGGAACGCTAAGCAGGCCGCGGCGCAAATCGGCGCAACCCTTAACGTACAGGATGCGCAGGTCGATCTGGCAAACCAGAACACGCAGATTGACGCGTTTATTCAGCAGAAAGTGGATCTCATCATTATTTCCGCCGTCGATGAGTCCGGGATCGAGCCGGCCATTCAGCGGGCAAAAGCCGCCGGAATTATTGTTATCGCGGTCGATACGCCCGCGAAAGGCGCAGACGCGGCGGTCATGACCAACGCCATCCAGGCCGGGGAAACCTCCTGCGAATACCTGTTCAGCCAGATGGGCGGCAAAGGCAAAGTGCTGTTGGTGGATGGCACGCCGATTCAAACCATTATCGACCGCATCAAAGGCTGTAAAAACGTCGCGCAAAAATACCCGGATATCAAAATCGTCGGCCAGCAGGCATCGCGCAATGACCGCGCTTCCGGCCTGATGGTGACCACCGACATGCTCACGGCCAATCCGGACGTCGCCGGTATTTTCGGCATGAACGATCCTTCCGCGCTCGGTGCGGTACTGGCCGTTGAACAGGCGGGCAAAGCGGGCGCGATCAAAGTTACCGGCGTCGACGGTAGCCCGGAAGCGGTTGAAGAACTTAAGCGCAGCGGCTCGCCGTTTATCGGTACCGCAACGCAAAATCCGGGCGAAATGGTGCGCCAGGCCATCACGCTTGCTCAGGATATGGTCGACGGCAAACCGATCGCCTCTCATACCGTCCTGATCCCCAGCGTACTGGTCACCCGCGATAACGTCGACAGCTATCCGGGCTGGTAATCACTTCGTCACTTTAAGAGGCAAAAACGGGATGACGCTCAGGTTCATCCCGGAGGGCAAAGACAATGGCCGATACAACATCACCTCCCTTGCTCAGGCTGGAAGGGATTTCAAAACGCTACGGTGCGACCCTGGCGCTGAACAACGTACGCTTTGATTTATTCGCCGGAGAGGTCCATGCCCTGATGGGGGAAAACGGCGCGGGCAAATCCACGCTGATGAAGATCCTCTCCGGTAACGAGCAGCGCGATAGCGGCGTTATTTTTATCGACGGGCAGGAGATTGATATTCGCACGCCCAGGGATGCCCGCAAATATGGCATCGCCATTATCCACCAGGAGCTGAATACGGTTCCCGATATGACGGTGGCGGAAAACCTGTTTCTCGGCCAGGAACCGACCGCTTTCGCCGGTATTCTCGATCGCAAACGGATGCACCGGGAGGCCAGAGAGAAGCTGGATCGGATTAACGCAGACATCGACCCGCAGGCGCCGCTCGGCTCGTTGAGTATCGGGCGTCAGCAAATGGTCGAGATCGCCCGCGCCGTCAGTGAAAACGCCAAAGTGCTGGTGCTTGATGAGCCGACCGCCGCCCTGTCGCGGGCGGAGACTCTCCAGCTATACCGGCTGATCGAGCAGATGCGTCAGGATGGCGTCGGGATGGTCTATATCTCGCACCGCATGGAAGAGGTATGGCAGCTGGCAAACCGGGTCACGGTCTTCAGGGACGGCACGTGGATCGGCACGGAAATCCTCGGCAACGTCTCAACCACCGATGTCGTCCGCATGATGGTCGGCCGGCAAATCGTCGATCTCTATCAGCACGAGCCGCGTACGCCCGGCAAGGTACTGCTGGAAGTCAGGGATCTGGCAGGCAGTGCGACCGGCCCGGTCTCCTTTGAGGTCAACGCGGGCGAAGTGGTCAGCATGTCCGGTCTGGTGGGCTCCGGGCGAACCGAAGTCGCTCGCCTGCTCTTCGGCGCCGACCCGCGCACCCGGGGAAGCGTGCGCATTGACGGCCGGACGAGCAATCCGGCAGACCCCACCGCCGCTATCGCCGACGGTATCGGGATGGTGACCGAAGACCGTAAAACTCAGGGACTGTTTCTCGGGCATTCGGTTGAGCACAACATTGATATCAGCTCGCTGGATAACTTTGTCGCCGGCGGCGTGGTGAAACGCAAGACGATTCGCGCCGCCGTCCTTGAGCAGATGCGCAGGCTGCGGCTGCGGGAAAATGCGGTTGAACTGCCCGTCAGCGCCCTGTCCGGCGGAAACCAGCAGAAAGCGGCGCTGGCGCGCTGGCTACTGCGCGATTCGAGGCTACTTATTCTCGATGAACCGACTCGCGGCGTGGATATCGGCGCCAAAAGGGAAATCTACGAACTGATCGACAAGCTCGCCCGCGCCGGGAAAGCCATTCTGGTGATCTCCTCCGATTTACCGGAGGCCATCGGCATTAGCGACCGCGTGCTGGTCATGCGCGGCGGGCGAATCGTTCATCAGTTACCCTCGTTTTCAGCCACGGAAGAAGAAGTGATGCTGCACGCAACAGGAACCTTTACCAGTCAATCCGGAGAATGCCATGGACAACAATAAACCTGTGACGGAACTGCCGGTCAAAGCGCCGTTTGATTTTGCGAAATGGTGGGATCGGGTGGGGATCTTAATCGTTCTGCTGGTGCTGCTGATCCTGATGTCCACCTTCGCGCCAAACTTTAACCGCGTCGATAATCTGCTGAATATCGCCCGCTCGATTTCCGTCAACGCTATTCTGGCGGCGGGCATGACCTTCGTCATTTTAACCAGCGGCATTGATTTATCCGTCGGGTCAATCGTCGCGGTTTCCGGCGTCGTCTCAGTGGTCGCGGCGATGGCCGGGCTCCCCGCGCCGCTGGCGATTCTGGCCGGCGTTGGCGTGGGCGCGCTGTGCGGTCTGCTTAACGGCGTGCTCACCGCCTATCTCGCTCTCGCGCCCTTTATCGTCACTCTCGGCACCATGACCTTCCTGCGCGGTATGGCCTACACCATTACCGAAGGGCAGCCTATTGTGTCGAGCAGCCTGAGCTTCCGCGAGCTGGGAAATGGCTATCTTGCCGGTATCCCCGTGCCGGTCATTATTATGCTGATTGTTTATCTGCTGGCGTGGTTCATTCTTGAGCGCACGCGGTTCGGCCGTCATATCTATGCCGTCGGCGGCAACGCCCAGGCCGCGCGCCTGGCCGGCGTACGGGTCAAACGCGTGCTGGCGGCGGTCTACATGATTGCCGGCGTCTGCGCGGGTCTGGCAGGCATTATCTTCGCCGCCAGGGTGATTTCCGCCCAGCCCACGGCGGGTACGGGATATGAGCTGGACGCCATTGCGGCGGTGGTGCTGGGAGGCACCAGCCTGGCCGGTGGACGCGGGCGGATTATCGGCACCCTGATTGGGTCAATTATTCTTGGCGTACTCAGCACCGGCCTGATTCTGCTGAGCGTGCCCTTTTTCACCCAGCTATTGATTAAAGGCATCGTCATCATTCTTGCTGTGGCGATTGACGGGCTGAAGCAGCATCCGGAGCTGTTTACCTTCTGGCGGAAAAAAGAGATCGCCCGTACCCGCTAGCTTTCCCTGACGCTTTGTTTATCCGCCGCGCTGGCGGCGGGTCTTCGCACGCTTAAATTTTAATGGAGTATACCCTCATGACATATCACATTACGCTGACGGACCCGATGAACGGTACCCGGGATCGCGAACCGATTACGTTTATTCTCCCGGAGAAGCTGCAGGAGCCGCTGTGGTGGGCGATTACCGACGAGGATGCGCGGATCCTGTGCCAGCGTCTTGAGCAGGAGTCGTCGGCAAGCCGTACCGCTTTTATCGCGACGGTCAGCTTCAGCGGTACCCTCAAGATGCGGCTTGACCGCCCGCTCACGGCGGCTGAAGTCAGTGAAATCGCCGGTATCCACCGGCTGCCTGGCCGGGAAAAGGACTGTTTTGTCCGTCTCAACACCGGCTGCTTCGATCTGGAAATGTGTCGGGGAACCGCCCAGGGCGTCGGTGCATCCAAGTGGGGGCTGCGCCATTTTCGCGCGCTGCAGGATAACGTCGAGCTGCTTCCTTCCGGAAATAACGCCATTGGCGGGTTCTACGGCCCGTTTTTTACCCCGGAAAATGGGCTGATAAACCCGCCGGAGCACACCCTCGTTGATATTGAGATCCTCGAGGAAGGCCCGGTCTATCATCACTACCGCATGCGCGGCGCGATCCCCGACGGATTATTACCGGAGCTGCGCGGTAAACGTTTCTCCATCGACTGGAAATTTAGCTGGAACACGCCCTGGTTTCAGCGGCGCTACTGCGTAGATGATTTCTCAACGGTGATTAACGGCCGTTCGGTGACCAACAAGATCACCGTCGGCGACGAATTTGAGAGCGGTCCGGGAAAACTGCTGTTCGATCGCTTCGCGGCGTACGGCGGCACCCGCTATCGCGCGGGCGACCCCTATGCCGAAGAGCTGGTCGCCATGGTGGCCAATACCGTCACCACCTCGGAAAACCAGAGCCCGAAATTTACCGAATTCCGCGAACAGCTCGCCGATATGGCCTCCGCCCACTGGGATCTCTACTGGCGGATGTTCTGCCGCTGGGAGAATGTGCTCGATGAGGCGGAGATTCGCGAACGGCTGAGCAAGGTTCGCGCCCGGGCGCATCGCAGAGCCGATCTCACCGAGCGGGAATGGCTGCTGACCGATTCGCCCGTTGACGTTTCCGCCGTCGCGGATGAAACCATCTTTCCCGGGCCGGCCAGTAAAACCGTCGAGTATGATTCAGCGAGCGGCCGGGCGATGATCTGGTGGACCTCCCGCCCCTCCGGCGCGTTTCAGATAGTCCAGCGCCGCCAGTCCGGATGGGTTAACTGGGGCAGCAACGGCGAAAACGAGTGTCCGGAGCTCCCCGTCGGCGTCGATATCAAGACCGCCTGCGGACGTTTTGCCGAAAACTGGATGCAGGTAGCCGATCGTCTGGAAACCCCGCCGGTGGTCGCGGTGAGCCAGGGAGAAAAGCCATGATCCTCTGCTGCGGAGAAGCCCTCATCGACATGCTGCCCTGTCGGAGCCGCGAGAATGCCCCCGCCTTTACTCCCTGTGTTGGCGGGGCGGCGTTCAATACCGCCGTCGCCCTGGGTCGCCAGGGGATGGCGGTCGCGCTGTTTTCCGGTTTATCGGACGATTTTATGGGTGACATGCTGCGCCACACGCTTGACGCCTCCGGCGTGGATTATTCGCCCTCAACCCGCGCGCCGCTGCCCACCACCCTCGCCTTCGTCAGGCTGGTAGGCGGTCAGGCCCGCTATACCTTTTACGATGAGAATAGCGCCGGTCGAATGCTGACTGAAAACGACCTGCCGACGCTCGGGGATGACGTCTCCGCCGTTCTGTTCGGCTGCATCAGCCTGATCGCCGAACCGTGCGGCAGCGTTTATGAAGCGCTGATGGTAAGGGAAGCGCCGCGTCGGGTGATGTTCCTCGACCCTAATATTCGTGAAATTTTCATCCCGGACCGGCAGAAACACCTGGCGCGCATGAGGCGCATGATTACGCTGGCGGATATCGTCAAGCTTTCCGATGAGGACCTCGCTTGGTTTGCCGAGCCCGGCGAAGAGCATGAGGTGATAGGCCGCTGGCTGGCGCTGGGGCCGAAGCTTATCGTGGTCACCCGCGGCGCTGACGGCGCTGATGCCTGGACCGCTGATTTTCATCTGCATGTGCCCGCTATTCGCGTAGCGGTGGCCGATACCGTCGGCGCGGGCGATACGGTGAATGCCGGTATTCTCGCCAGCCTCTCGCAGGCCGGGCTCCTGGAGAAGGATAAACTGGTGACACTGTCACGCGAGCAGGTTCGCCAGGCGGTGCAACTGGGGATGCGCGCCGCCGCGGTGACGGTTTCCAGGCCGGGCGCTAACCCGCCCTGGGATCATGAACTCTGAAGACAGCGGACGCCCTGTCAGCAACCGACAGCCATATGAGGGTCTGAAACAGCGTTTATTGACGGACCCTTATCCTGATTTATGTCGTATATGATTTGAGTCCCAATTATTGAATGAAAGCTAAACCAGCTTCATTTATTCATGGGTTATTGCCGACTAATCCATTAATATCAGCTAATTAGATCGTCATTCAGTTTCTGTCGATCGCGTTAACAGACATCAGGGACAGGACGTCAATAATGAAAAACAATCCATGGTTCGTGCGTTTGCGTAATACCTCTATTCCGCAGCATAAGCTGCGTCCGGCGAAATGGCTGGCGCTGATTGCCCTGCTGCTGCTGCTGGCGCAGTTGACGATAGAGTTTTTACTCTTAGCATAAGGACAATAAAATCGGCTGTAGGTGTTCAAATTCGCAAGCGCCGATAAGATTAAACTCAAGTTTAATTCGTGATAAGCATCTCAGTTTATCAACAACGGCTAGACAGAAAGAACGCAGGCGTGCTAGTAATTAATTCAAGCAAGGGAACGGATTTAAATTAAACACCATTTAAACCCTACCCGTCAGGCTGAAAAATTAATTGATAATGGTTTGGATTGCTGAACGATTATCAAAAGGGTAAGTGAATCGAAGGCCCTCAGAGACGAAAGTCTCTGAGGGCCTTTTTTGTTTTTTCTATCTCAGGAGTCAAAAATGTCTAAAGAACGTCGTCTCTCTCGCATTTTCGCAAAAGATGGTAAATCCGTCACGCTGGCGCTGGATGGCTACTATTTTTCAAGCAAAACAAATGGTATTGATAATACGATAAATCAGCTTCCGGCCCTTGTTGAAAGCGGCCTGGACTGCGCGCTGGTCACTTATGGCATGTTGAAAAATTTCCGCGAAGTTTTCAATTGCGTTCCCGTTGTATTACGCGTCGATAGCACAGTGAATATTTTTGATAATACCGTTCCCGATACGACTCCCGTCTTTTCCATTGAGGATGCGCTGAAAGTGGCTGCGGAAGGCGTGGTGTGCATGACCTTCCCCGGCGCGTTCAATGAAGAGAAAACGCACATCATGGCGATGCAGCTGGCGCAGGCCGCCGATCGCTGGAACGTGCCGCTGATCGTGGAATCCCTGCCGTACGGCTATCCCGTGACCAGCGACGACTCCAACAACCCGGCCGTTATCGCCGCCTCGGCCCGCATCGCCGTTGAGCTGGGGGCTGACGTGATCAAAACCCGCTTTACCGGTACCGAAGATGACCGGCTTATCGTCGAAGCAGCCGGCGTGCCGGTACTCGCGCTGGGCGGCCCGAAAACCGGCATCGACGGTTATTTTAAATTTGTGCAGCACTGTATGCAGGTGGGTGCAAAAGGCGTGGCGGTGGGCCGCAATATTACTCAGGACCCACAGCCGGCAAAAGTAGTAGCAGGTCTGAACGCCATCATCCATGAAAATGCCACAGCGGAAGATGCCTACAGCCTCTACATGGCTAAATAACATCGGATATTAATATGTTCTTAAATAACACCATCATTCCTTCCGTCAGAAAATATAAACATTTTGAACAGGCGCTGGCCTGCGCATCAGAATACGTACTGCTATCCGAAGCAAATATCGGCAACCTGCAATCGCTGATTGGCAAATGCCATCAGCGCGGCAAAAAAGTGCTTATTCACCTGGAGCTACTGGGCGGTTTTAAACCCGACCAGGCGGGGATCAGTCTGCTCAAAAATTACTACAAGGTTGATGGTGTTATTTCGTCCAATCTCTCGGCCCTACGCTATGCCAAAAAAGAGGGATTGTTAACTATCTTCCGGGTATTGCTCATCGACTCGCGTTCGCTGGATCACTCTATCGATATTGTTAAGCATAACCCGCCAGATGCTATTGAAATCTTACCTGCTGAATATGCCTGCCAGTGTCTGGAATTGATTAGCCGGAATTTAAAAGGCTTTGACGTGATATTCATCGCCGGAGGCTTTGTAAAGCGGAAATACCTTGTAGATAAAATTTTCCATGCCGGATTTAAAGGCATTACCACCAGCGAACCCGGTTTATGGTAACGCATAAGGAATCCACGTCAATGAAACAACACTACGTCATGGGCATTGATAACGGCGGCACCGTCACAAAAGCGGCGATTTACGATCGCGCCGGCAACGTGGTGGCCAGCGCGTCGAAGTCAACGCAAATGCTGACCCCGAAGGAATTTCACACCGAGCGAGATATCAACGAACTCTGGGCGGCCAACGTTGAAGTCATCAAAACGGCCCTCGCGCAGTCGGGGATCGACGCCAGCCAGATCAAAGGAGTGGCGGTCACCGGCCACGGAAACGGGCTGTATATGGTGGATGAAACGGGCGCCCCGGTGCGCAACGGGATCATTTCCACCGATAGCCGGGCTAAGGCCTGGGTTGAAAAGTGGTACCGCGACCCGACGTTTGTCAGCGACATTTTGCCCAAAACTATGCAGTCTATCTGGGCCGGGCAGCCCGTCGCCCTCCTCGCCTGGCTGAAAGACAACGAGCCTGAAGCGCTGAACAACGCGCGCTACATATTCATGGTCAAAGATCTGATTCGTTTTTATCTGACCGGAGAAGCCTTTCTCGAACTTACCGATATCTCAGGGACTAACCTGATCAACGTCCGCGACCGCGACTATGACGCCTCGCTGCTGGCCTGGTGGGGGCTCGGCGATCTGCGCGACAAGCTTCCGCCCATTAAACGATCCACCGATTGCTGCGGCTACATTACCGACGACGTCGCGCAGCTAACCGGTTTGTGTGCCGGAACGCCGGTCTCGGGCGGCGTGTTTGATATCTCGGCGTCATCCGTCGCTTCCGGCATCAATACGCTGGATAAGCTGGCGATTATTACCGGCACCTGGAGCATCAACGAATACGTGACCGACCATCCGGTTATCGACCGGGATCTCTTTATGACCTCGATTTATCCGATTGAGGGCAAATGGTTAATTACCGAGGCCAGCCCCACATCCGCCAGTAATCTGGAGTGGTTTATCAATAACTTTATGGAAGGCGATCGCACCGCCGCCGCGGCGCAGGGATCGTCAGTCTACGATCTGTGCAATGATCTGGTCTCCACGACAACGCCCGCCGAGAGCCACCTGCTGTTCTTCCCGTTTGTCTTCGGCTCCAACACCATCCCGGACGCCTCCGCGGGGTTTATCGGCCTGAACAGCTTCCATAAAAAAGCGCATTTTCTGCGCGCTATCTACGAGGGGGTCGCCTTCAGCCACCTTTATCACACCGAACGTCTGCGTAGCATCAACCCTGATCTAAGCCGCACCATTCGGATTGCGGGCGGCGTCACTAACTCTGTGGTCTGGCTGCAGATATTCGCCGATATTTTCCAGTCCACTCTGGAGATTGTCGACGTGAAAGAGCACGGCACCCTGGGCACCGCGATGACCGCCGCGGTCATGGTTGGCTGGTTTGATGACGTCTTTGCCGCCTCAAATGAGATGGTTCACGTTTCGCGAACGGTCACGCCGAACCCGGACAATAACAAGGTCTATCAGGATAAGTATCAGCTCTACAAAAATCTGCTATCGGAAATGCAGTCTCCGTGGAAAAGCTGCAGTAACTACATCACGCATTAAGCGAGGAAAGTATGGATCTGAATTTACACCACCGCACGGCTATCGTCACCGGCGGCGCAACGGGACTGGGCAAAGAGTTTGTCCTTTCCCTCGCCAGAGAAGGAGTCAACATCTGCTTCACCTATATGCGTGATGAGGAGCGCCCGGAGCAGCTGATCGATACGGTAAAAAATAGCGCCAGCGTCGAGATTATTGCGGTGAAAACCGATCTTTCCGATGAGCAAAGCCGGGAGAATCTGTTCGCGACCTGCATTGAGCGGCTGGGGAACGCCGATATTCTGGTCAACAACGCCGGGATCTGGCTAAGCGGCTACGTCACTGAAATCACCCAGCAGGAGTGGGACAGCGTGATGAACGTCAACCTGAAGGCGGTTTTCCACCTGAGCCAGCTGTTTGTCAACCACTGCCTGGCGAAAGATCAGGCCGGCAGCATTCTGAATATCACTTCTCAGGCGGCCTTCCACGGTTCGACCACCGGTCATGCGCATTACGCGGCCAGTAAAGCGGGCCTGGTGGCATTTTCTATCTCGCTGGCGCGCGAGGTGGCGAAACAGAAAATCAATGTCAACAACATCGCCGTCGGCATTATGGATACCGCGATGATCCGTAAAAACATTGAGCAGAATCCTGACTATTACGTCAGCCGTATTCCGGTGGGCCGGGTAGCCCAGCCGCACGAAATTGCCGACATCGGCGTCTTCATGGTCTCTCCGAAAACCAGCTATATGACGGGAGCGACTCTGGATGTCACCGGCGGTATGTTGATGCGTTAATTTATGGAGAATCATTATGAAATGTCTGGCAATTGCCGATCTGTTTATCAATGCAGCGATGATGGACGCGGGTCTGAAAGCGCTGAAAGATAAAGGTATTACAGTGGAAGTGCGCGAATGGTCGCACGATTCGATTGAAAAACTTCAGGAGGATAATTTACGGGTTGAACAGCAAGGCTCCGAAGCGGTGGCGCTGCCTGCCGCCCTGCTTCAGGGCGCTGAGGAGGTTGAGATCCTGATCGTCCAGTTCGCCCCGGTTAACGCGGCGGTATTCGACAAGCTGCCAAAGCTTAAATACGTTGGCGTGCTGCGCGGCGGCATTGAAAACGTTAATCAGGCGGAGGCCAAAGCGCGCGGAGTTGAGGTAATGAACACGCCGGGGCGTAATGCCCGCAGCGTGGCGGAGTTTACCGTCGGCATGATTCTGGCGGAAATGCGCAACATCGCCCGCTCGCACGATGCGCTGCGCGATAAGTTCTGGCGCAAAGAGAGTCCTAACCACCGGGCCATTCCTGAACTGGGCGGCAAAGTGGTGGGTCTGGTCGGGCTGGGGCATATCGCTCAGCTGGTGGCCGGCTTCCTGCGCGGTTTCGGCAGCGAGATTATCTTTTACGATAAGTACGTCCCCGGCCATGACAGCTATGAAAAGGTGGATTCTCTCGATGAGCTGGTTCGCCGTGCGGATGTGATTTCGCTGCATGCCCGCATGACCCCGGAAACGGAAAACCTGATTAACGCGCATCATTTTGAATTAATGAAAGAGAGCGCCATTATCGTCAATACCGCACGCTCCGGCTTAATTAATGAAGGCGATCTGATCGCCGCGCTGCGGGACGGTAAAATCATGGGCGCCGCCCTCGACACTTTTGATGATGAGCCGCTGCCGGACGATAGCGCGTTTTATTCGCTGAATAACGTCACGATGACGCCGCATATTGCCGGCAGTACTATTGATGCCTTCAGCAATTCGCCGAAGATTTTTTCTGAGATATTGCTGAAGCAACTCGATTAAATATTAAAAGAGCCGCTTAAGGTTTTTGCTACGGCCCATTGGGCACGGGTTCGCTCGCGCCCAATTCGGCCGCCTTTTAAGGAAATATTATGGATATTATCAACAGCATTATTAGTCTGGGGGCATCAGTGATGATGCCAGTAATATTCTTTATTATCGCCCTGTGCTTCGGCGTTAAAATTGGCACCGCATTTAAAGCCGGAATGCTGGTCGGTATCGGTTTTGAAGGGGTGGGGCTGGTGATCGGCCTGCTCTTGACCAACCTCGGCCCGGCGTCGCAGGCCATGGTTGAACGCATCGGTCTGCACCTGACGGTGGTCGATACCGGCTGGCCGACCGCCTCCACTATCGGCTGGGGCTCGCCGCTGATGCTGCCGGTGGTCGTGGGATTTATTGTTATCAACATCGCCATGCTGCTGCTTAAATTAACCAAAACGGTAAATATCGATATATTCAACTACTGGATTTTCCTGATTATGGGGTCGGTCGTGTATGCCGGCACCGGTAACTACTGGCTCTCCGTTGGCATTACCTTCGGCATATTTATCTTAACCCTGCTGGCGGCGGATTTAACCGCACCGTATTTGCAAAAAAACTATAATCTTAAAGGGATATCATTCCCCCATCTTACCTGTATAACCTATGTGCCGTTTGGTATTGCCTGTAACTATATTATTGATAAGATCCCGCTGATCAATAAAATTAATTTCGACCCGGAAAGTATTAATAAAAAATTCGGCGTCTTCGGTGAACCGCTGACCCTGGGCTTCGTGCTGGGGCTGCTGCTGGCCTTCCTTGCCGGATACGATGTTGCAGCTGCGGTGTCGCTGGCGATTAAAGTTTCCGCCGCCATGCTGCTGCTGCCGAAAATGATCGAAATTTTAGTGCAGGGTCTGCTTATCGTGCGCGATGCTGCGGAAGCGAAGCTGAAAGCGAAATTTCCCAACCGCGACTTCTATATCGGCATGGATACCGCGCTGCTTATTGGCGAACCCTCGGTGCTGGCGACCGGGCTGCTGCTGATCCCCATGGCGGTGGTGCTGGCGATTATTCTGCCGGGCAACCGCGTGCTGCCGTTTGTCGATCTGGCCTCCCTGATGTTCCTGCTGGCGATGGTGACGCCGTTCTGCAAACGTAATATGTTCCGCATGTTTATCACCGGCACGCTGGTGGTCACCTGTATTTTATACGTCGGGACGGATATTTCGCAGGAATACACCCAGGCGGCGGTCAACTCTAACATTCCGGTGCCGGAAGGGATGGCGGAAATCACCAATATCGTGGGCGGAGCCACCACCCCGGTGGGCTGGCTGGCGGTGAAATTCGGCGAGTTTTTCAGTACCGCGCCGTAAACGCCCTCTTTTCTCACTCAGCCCGGCGCGGGAAACGGCGCCGGGCTTTTTCGTCTTGCCCTGCGTTCAAGCACAAAAAAATGCCTGCCAGGAGGGTAAGCTGGCAGGCATGGTTCAATAAAAAGCGTTGTTTTAGAACTGGTAGGTTATGCCCACGGCAACGATGTTATCGGTGCTGATGCTGGCATCTTTGGTGAACCTGGTGTCATCCAGCAGGTTGATTTTATAGTCCACATAGGTAGACATGTTTTTATTGAAGTAGTAAGTCGCGCCGACATCAACGTATTCAACCAGATCCTGGTCGCCGTAGCGTCCCAGATCTTTGCCTTTTGATTTCAGGTAGGCGATGGACGGACGCAGGCCAAAATCGAACTGATACTGGGCCACAACTTCAAAGTTCTGCGCGGTATTGGCGATATAGCCTTTACCAAACTTCGTCATGTTGCGGGTTTCCGCATAGGTTGTCGCCAGGTAGACGTTATTAGCATCGTACTTCAGACCGGCCGCCCACACTTCCGCTTTTTCGCCACGGGCGTAGAAGTCAGGATTCACGCGACCTTGCCTGACCTGCGCATCGGTGCGATCGGATGCCGCATAGGCCGCGCCTACGCCAAATCCTTCGTACTCATAGGTCGAGGCCAGACCCCAGCCGTCGCCATGCTGTTTCGCCAGATCGCGACCGTTGCCCTCTTCTTTGCCCTGGTACTGTACGGCGACGTTCAGGCCGTCAACCAGGCCGAAGAAACCGCTGTTACGGTAGGTGGCAACGCCGGTGGTACGCGCGGTGGCGAAGACATCGGTCTGGGTCCAGGTATCGCCGCCAAACTCCGGTAGCATATCGGTCCAGGCGCCAATATCATAGGCGACGCCGTAGTTACGGCCGTAGTCCAGAGAGCCAAATTCGCCAAACTTGAGGCCGGCAAACGCGAGACGCGTTTTGTCGCCGGAGTTGTCGCCTTCAACGTTATTGGCGCTGAAGTTATATTCCCACTGGCCGTAGCCGATCAGCTGGTCGTTGATCTGGGTTTCACCCTTGAAGCCCAGACGGGCATAGGTCTGATCGCCATCCTCGGACTTATCGCTGGAGAAATAATGCAGGCCGGTCACTTTCCCGTAGAGGTCGAGTTTGTTTCCGTCCTTGTTATACACCTCAGCTGCCTGCACGGTTCCTGCAGCAAGAAGTGTAGAGACGGCCACTGTTAGTAATTTTAATTTCATATTATTTCGTCCCTAACTATTAATAAAATATCAAATCTCAGATACCTTCTGAGCAAGACTATTATGCGATAATTCGCAAAGAGACCTGAAATTAAAAGTTCCAGTTTTTTAGACCAAATACCATAACTGTGACGACAACAGCGGTTGTTAATTGATGTACATCAATCATTCACTGCTTACGTTGGCAAATATTCTGAATCGCGCCTTACGCAACCCAGAGATGCAGAAGGTTTGACTAAAACAGATGAATTATCATAAGGAAATTCTAATGATTAGATAAATTAAAGATTGCAGTTTGTTAAAAACAATAAAATTCAATGAGTTATAATTAAAAAAACCAATCATTAATGCTTATCCATAAAGGTATTGATTCCCCTGCTCGGCTATTAATGAGTATATTCCGATCCTTCCCGGAAGATAAATTATAGTACCGAAATGACCACATTTCTTTATTGAAGATTCTTTACAAAAACCGTAAAAATTATAGCATAGTGGTTTAAGATGTGTTTAACACTTCCGTGAAAGGGATATCGTCACACCTATTTCAGGGGATAAGTTTAACTATGAATAAATACTATGAATAAATAGAGCCAGGAGCTTGTCACCAGTTTGATAAGCCGCTGACGCGCCGGGAATGGCTTATCTGTATCGGGGGTAAAAAGAAGCTGGCGCGGGCTGCTCCCCGCGCAATGCCTGGATTACAGGGTAAAACCGCCATCACCCACTTGCGCACGGGCGTACCACTTCATTAGCTCGGCGGTTCCCGGCGCGTTTTCAGCTGGCGCCCACGGGGCCGCATTTTGCTCAGAAACCGGCTGGTAACCACCGTATTTAACCTCAAAAATTACGCCGCCTTTATCCATCGACAGCACGGCATGCCAGGTACCCGCCGCCATCTCCAGCACCTTACACTCTTCGCCTAACACCACGCGCTCGGTCACGTTGCCAGCATCATCAAAGGTCAACACCACAAAGCGTCCGCTAAGGGATGTCAGTAGTTCAAAAGTGTGCGGGTGGCGGTGAGGCCGAACATAGGTACCCGGCTCCATAGCGACGGCCAGGCGTTGCACCGGATCGCTTAAGTCAGGGTGGAAATTACGATGGGCACGTAGGCGAGGCGAAGCTGCAGCCTGTTCGCTTTGTTGCCGAAGGTCACTCAACGTCATTTGTTTCATATAAGCCTTTATTGTAGTTGGGCAGCTTACGACAATCAGGTTGTCGTAAGGCTTAATGCTATTTTCAACAGACGATTAGCTTCGCCGCTCGCGGAACACATCGCTGTGCGGATTATAGACGCTGATGCCGCGGTCCCAAAGCGCCAGAAATGACGAGAACAGAATCGTGGTGGGGTTCCGTTGTCCCCCGCTCGCCTCTTGAGGTAAGGCATGGCATTGATGACATGAAAAAGAGTCACTTTGTGAGTGCGCTCCTTAACAGTCGTGGCAGGTGGAAAAATAAGATGAAAGCGCGAAGATAAAGGTATAGCCACGCATGCAGGTGAAGCAATTAATCCGGCGTAAATTTATCGAGCAGCGAAAAAGCGTGTAAATAATTAGACAGCGCCAGTAGCGCATGAAATGAGTTAAAGCCGAACTTCTCAATTAATCTTCTTTTATAGCTGCTGTAGGCCTTGGGCGAAATGCCGAGCAGCTCTGGGTAATCTTTTGCCAGTACGGTAAATTTCATAATAAAAATATACTGAAATTCTCTCTCTGTTAACGTGATGTCCTCTCCGACAGGGATGCCATCAGTCACTCTGGCGATAATACTGGCGATATGTGCGGTGCGCCTTTTGTTTATCAAACAAATAATATTACCTTCAACCCGAAAACAAACAAAATTCTTTTTCATTTCAAAGCTGTTTATCAAAAAATGAAACTGCGCGCAGCTGCTGGATGCGTACTTTGTTAAGCACAAATCGACCAGATTCGCCTTTCTGACCGCTTTTATGTCGTTTATTTTCAGACGCATGGCTTTTTTAAAAAAATGATTATGGCTGAAAATAGTTAACATTCCTTTCCCTCATGAAAGTGCAATCATCCTTTATAGAAATGCGTATAATAGGCGCCATGGGGATATACCCATGAGTGAAGTGGGTGAATTATAAGTTTGTTTAATATTTATTGTCCAGACGAGTGAATTTCAGAAAAATCCCTGCGAAATGTAAACCATGGGATTTTCACTGGCCCGGAGACAGCACTCATCCCCACGCTTACTTTAGGATTTTTCTTACCAGGCATCGGTTAAAGAGAAAGTAGCAGCATATAACTCTGCGATAAATATGACATTTAACGAATAACATTGAAAAATTCAATTTATCAACAGATAAAACCATTAGCGGTGGTATTGCGCGTAAACCGAAGCGCATGCGCTCGCTGACTTCCGGGCATTTGTTTGCCCTTCGTTTAAGTCTGCGCCAGGCAGCGACCCGGCGCGACTCAGTTTATGAACGGTTTCTGGCCAGCAGAATAATAATGAAGAGTCCGCCGATGCCGGCCGTAATGATCCCGATAGGCAGCTCCTGCGGAGCCAGCAGCGTCCTGCTGACGATATCACCGCCGCACAGTAGCACCGCGCCCCACAGGCCGCATAAAGGAAGCAGCAGCAGATGTTTTACGCCAGAAAAATAGCGGCACATATGCGGCACCATCAGGCCGATAAAGCCAATCACCCCGGTCAGGGCCACCAGCAGCGACGTTGCTAACGCGCAGCAGAAAAACACCTCCATGCGCAGGCGGGTAACGTTAATGCCCAGCGACTGCGCGGTCTGCTCACCGGCCAGTAAACCATCCAGGGAGCGCCAGCGCAGGAGTATGAATGCGCCGAGAAGCAGCAGACTGAACAGGGCGTAGGGCAAATTATCCCAGCGCGCCAGACCGAGCCCACCCAGCGACCAGAACAGCACCGAGCTGGCGGCCCGCTGGTCGCCAGAGAAAATCAGATAGCTGGTCAGCGCGCCGAATAAAAAGGAGATCGCCAACCCGCAGATCACCAGGTGCTCTGCGCCACGCTGCTTTTTAAAATGAAACAGCAGCATCACCGCCACCGCCGAGCAGATGCCGCCAACGAATGCCGACACCGGCAGCGTCAGCGCGCCAAGCCGCTCACCGAATCGGGTGATTACCAGTACCGCTCCCGCCGATGCGCCGGAGGAAAGCCCGAATAAAAAAGGATCGGCCAGATCGTTGCGCGTGGTGGTCTGCAGTAGACCGCCCACGATGGCCAGCACCGCGCCCGCCAGCACCGCCAGCAGCGTTCTTGGCACGCGCAAATCAATGACAATACGTCCGATCATCTCCGAAACCGGCACATCCAGCAGCCGCAAGGCGCCGAGAACCTGGGTAAGCGACAGCGGCACGCTGCCTTTAGCCACGCTGAGCAGCATCAAGCCGGCTAAAGGCAGCGCCCCCCACGCGGCCCAGTAGTAGCGACAGTGAGTCCCGCTCATTGGTGGGCCGCAGGATACATCGCATGAGCCAGCTTTTCGGCCGCGTTGATATTCGCCGGGCCGGGCGTCAACTCAGCATATTGCAGCTTCAGATAACGCTGCTGCTTCACCGCCGGCGTCTGTTTCATTAACGGATGATTTTCGAGGAAACGGCGCAGCGAATCAGCGCCGCTGCCGGTCTGATAATCGAGAAGAATAATAAAATCGGGTTCCGCCGTCGCCACGCTCTCCCAGGAGGTGGTCCCCCAGCTCATCTCCAGGTCGTCCATCACGTTTTTCCCTCCCGCCGCTTCGATAATCGCGGTCGGCATGGCGTACCGTCCGCTGGTAAAGGGCTTATCTTCGCCGGAATCATAGACAAACACCTTTAATGGCTGCACGCCCTGCGGCGGCTTAGGCAGCGCATTCAGCGTTTTTTTCCAGCCGTCGACCAGCGTACGGGCCTCGGGCTGCTTGCCAAAAATCTTACCCAGCGTCAGCTCATCGTTATACAGCAGGTCCATACTCGCTTTTTGTTTCTGAGAGGCGGTAAAGACGCAGCTCTCGCTCAGCACAAAGGTTTTGATGCCGTATGTTTCGAGCGCGGAAGGCGTGACCTCCCCGCCAACCTTCATGCCGTAATTCCAGCCGGCGAAAAAGAAATCAGGATTTGCCGCCAGCAGCGTCTCCAGAGAGGGATATTTCGGCGCCAGCTCGGGAATTGATCCCATATGATGTTTAAATTCCGGGGTCATTTTGTACCATCCGGTAATGCCGGTTAAGCCAACGATACGGTCCTGCAACCCGAGAGCAAAAGCCATTTCAGACATATTAAGGTCGTGGATGACCGCTCTTTTCGGCGCCTGAGTGAAGGTCACCGGCGTTCCGCAGCTGTCAATCGTGACGGGAAAATCCGCCGCGTTCGCCGCTGAAATAAAAAGAAACGCCATCGTCCCTGCAAACCATTTATTCATGCTGCGTTCTCCTCCGGAAATTTATCAGGCATAGCCTGGCACCTCAAAAATCCGCAGCGCCTTCCCGGTCATGGGATGCGGTACGGTAAAGCTGGTCAAGCCGAAGACCGGGTAAAGCCGTTGTGAAACAAGCACGCGCTCCGGCACATCCCAGGCCACGGCGCGCCCTTGCGATAAAAGCAAAACCCGATCGGCAAAGGCGTCAATCAGGGAAAGATCGTGCAATACCGCAACGACCGTGATTCCCTGGCTTTTCACTAATGACAGCAGCTCCACTCTGCCGTGGGGATCAAGATGGTTGGTGGGCTCATCCAGCAGCAGCAGTTTTGGTGCCTGGGCCAGTACCCGCGCCAGCGCCGCCCGCTGTCTCTCACCACCGGATAATGCGGAGAGCGGTCGCTTACGCAGCCTCTGCAATCCCGTATCGTTAATCGCGCGGGTTACAATGATGTCGTGTTCGCGACGCGACATATCCCGGGCGTGGGGAATCCGCCCGAGGGCGACATAATCCTCAAGCGCCAGACGCAGGTCGGGGGTATCATTCTGCGCAAGCACCGCGATCTGCCGGGCTCGCTGCTGCCGGGTTAATGCGGCAATGGAGCGGCCATATAACCGAACGTCGCCCTCCCGGGACGGCAGTTGGCAATCTATCGCGCGTAATAAAGAGGTTTTCCCGCTGCCGTTGGGTCCAATGATGGCCAGACACTCTCCTTTACCGGCGCTGAAATGAATGCCGGCGAGAATTTCCCCGCCGCCGGGCCGCGGTAATGATGCGATACTGACGCTAAGTACGGGAACATCGGCTTTTCCACTCTTTGTCAAACTCTCCTCCATTAGCCGCCGCTCCCTCTCTCTTCAGCGTGGATGAGCGAAACACGCGCTCTTTTGATTTTTGATCGGCTGGTAATGATGATAATCATTATCATTTAAAAAGAAAGGTAAATAGTCACATATTTTATAATGCCATAAATGTTATGATATAACATATCAAAAAAGAAGTGAGAAATGCAACCCGCGCTGCCGTCATGCCAAAGAGAAGCGACAAAACCGCGGGGAGTTGTTCTAATAGCAGGACAGTGCTCCCTTGCAGCAAACTCAGTGAATGTGAACAGGAAACGTCAGGATGAAAACGGTAGAGTTTTTGCTTTACACCCTTAAACCGGGGACCGGGAACGAGTTTCACCGGATAATGAAGGAACAAAGCGCCCCCTGCCATCGCGCCGCCGGAATGGATATCGTCTCCTTCGGCAATTCAGTTGATGACAACGACGCTTATTACCTGATCCGGGCCTATGAGGACCTGACGCATTTAAACGCATCCCAGGCGCACTTCTACAGCAGCCCCGCCTGGCGCGAAGGCCCGCGACAGGCCATTATCGACAGGATCAGCGTCAGCGTAAAAACGGTTATGCTGCTGAGCGACAGCGCGATTGATGGCCTGCGAAACGGCTGACCCTCCAGGGCCGCTGGCGTGGTCTGTGCCTGCCTCCGACGCCACCGTTAGTTCTGATTCAACGACTCAAGAAAGCCCTGGGGCGTCGTGTCGCCCAGCTTTTTTTGTGCCCGCCCCCGGTTCCACAGCGCGCACAGCCGCTGCAGCGTCGCGTCCGGCTCATCCAGCGCCGGAATAACGTCAGCTAATCGTTCGCTGAGCTGTACCGCCCCGCGCTCCGCCATCGCCACCGTCCGGCAAGAGAGATCCGCGCGCGCGGGCTGAAAGCCTTTATGAGCATAAGTCTCAAGGCATTGTATACGAACCGGACAGGCATTCAGCGCCTCGGTCAGCCAGCTATCGACCAGCGCGGGAGAGATCCCGCAATAGATGCGGCCAAAGCACCAGCCGCTGATCGGCTCCTGCGCCCAGAGCAGATGATGTTCACCGCCGTCGTCCATCGACAGCGCCAGCTGGCGATAGTGCAGCGTCAGGGTATCCGCGCGCATTCCCGCCTTTAACGCTTTTTTCCCCTGCAGCGCGGCATTTTTCCGTCCTTCATGGGCCGGACGTAGATAGCGGTTTAGCGTGGCGCGGGAGATTGCGATGCCCAGCCCCGCATTCACCATAAACAGCAGTTCGTCCAGCGGGGCGCGCAGCGCATCCCGGAGGGCGTTAATGAGAATCTCCTGCTCTTGTCTCAGTACTTTGTGTATCAAATGCGGCGTGGTGTGGTTATCGGAAATCTGGCTGCGGTTGCGCCAGCGGCGAACCGTAGTAATGGAAATCCCCAGTTCCTGCGCCAGTTCCCGGTCGCTTTTCGTCGATTCCTGAAGATATTTACGCGTTCTGGGGGTGGTGGTGGCATTAGCGTGCAGCTTAATTTCCATACAATCCTCTACAGAAAATATAACTAATCATATGAGATATATATTATTGCAGAGAATACAATGTGAACCGCTTCACCTTTCAGCCCACCGCTTTCTCTCATAATCCGCCATAGATAACACACACAGCCCTGTCGATCTTGTACGGAGTTCACAATGAACAATGTTCTGGGATTTCTTGAAGCCAAACTGATGCCTCTGGCGGCGAAAACCGCCCAGCAGCGTCACCTCGGTGCTATTCGCGGCGCCTACGTTTCATTCATGCCTTTTATTATTGTCGGTTCAATTCTGCTGGTGATCTCGTCGTTCCCCAATCAGAGCTACCAGCAGTTTATGGCCAGCACCTTCGGCGCGAGCTGGAGCGCAATTATCGAAATCCCGTTCAACGCGGTATTTTCCACAATGTCGCTGTTTATCAGCTTCCTGGTGGCCTACCGTCTGGCGGAGCACTACGGCGATGACCGCATCTCCTGCGGCATCCTCTCACTGGTGGGGTTTCTGATCCTCACGCCGTTCATTAAGGTCGCTGAAAACGGCGGCATCACGGTGATCCCCGTAGAGTGGATCGGCACCAAAGGTTTATTCGTCGCCATGATCGGTTCGCTGCTGTGGACCGAACTCTTCTGCTGGCTAAAACGCAAAAAGCTGGTGATTAAGATGCCGGACGGCGTTCCGCCCGCCGTGCAGGAGTCTTTCGCCGCGCTGATCCCGGCGCTGCTGGTGATGATTCTGATCCTGGCGATTCGCATCGGGTTTGCGCACACGCACTACGCCACCATCCACCAGTTTATTTATGAAGTCGTCGCCTCGCCGGTACGCCATTATGGTACCTCCTACTTCGGCGCGCTGATGACCGTTTTCAGCATTACCATTCTCTGGTCGGTCGGCATTAACTCCGGTTCGATGATCAACGGCATCATTCGTCCGCTGTGGATGGAAAATCAGACCGACAACATCGCCGCTATCCAGGCCGGCGTCACCCCGCCGCACATTATCACCGAGCAGTTCTTCGATATGATCTGGATGGGCGGCGCAGGCGCAACGCTGTCGCTGGTGATAGCGATGCTGATTTTCGCCCGCAGCAAAAATATGCGCGAAGTTGCCCGCCTCGGCGCCGGCGCCTCCATTTTTAATATCAATGAGCCTATCCTCTTTGGCCTGCCGGTGATCATGAACCCGATCATGCTGATTCCGTTTAACCTCGTGCCGCTGGTGCTGGTCACGGTGCAGTACGCGGCGATGAAGATCGGCGCGGTGGCCGTCACCACCGGCGTCTTTATCCCCTGGACGCTGCCGCCGGTGATCAGCGGTTTTATCGTCACCGGGCATCTTAGCGGCAGCGTGATGCAGATCCTCAATTTGCTGATTGGCGCCATGCTGTACCTGCCCTTCATGCGCATCGTCGATAAGCAGTATCGCGCGGCGGAAGTCACCGCCCGTGCTGAAACGGACAACACGCTTGCAAAACAGGAGTAAACCAATGTGGGGAATGATTGCCACCTGGCGAATGGCGCTGGAAGGCGTAACCGAAGCCGCGGCGGCGCTGGCATCCGGCGCTGATACCGCCAGCGCCGTGGTCAATGCGGTGGCGGCGGTAGAAGATTTTCCGCTGTACAAATCGGTGGGCTACGGCGGCCTGCCGACGGAAAACGGCGAGGTCGAGCTGGATGCCGCCTTTATGCATGGCGATACCCTGGCCTTCGGCGCGGTCGGTAATCTGGTTGATATTGCCAACCCGGTGAAAGTCGCCCACGCCCTGAGCCGTCAGCGCTACAACAGTCTGCTGGTCGGCCAGGGCGCCAGAGAGTGGGCCATAAGCCAGGGATTCGCCGCTAAAGCGATGCTGACCGAACGCGCGATGCAGCATTACCGGAAGCGCTGTCGCGAAACGCTGGATAAAGGCCTCAGTCCTTACGACGGTCATGATACCGTGGGCATTATTGGCCTTGATAAACAGGGTTCCATGAGCGTTGCCACCTCCACCAGCGGCCTGTTTATGAAAAAGCGCGGACGGCTGGGCGATTCGCCGATTATTGGCTCCGGTTTCTACTGCGATAGCGAGACCGGCGCCGCCACGGCGACCGGCGTCGGTGAAGATCTGATGAAAGGCTGCACCAGCTACGAAATCGTCCGGCGAATGGCCCAGGGAATGACGCCGCAGCAGGCGGCGGACTCGGTGGTCTGCGAGCTGGAAGACAAACTGATGTCGCGCTTTGGCCGCGCGGGCGACCTTTCGGTAGTGTGCATGAACCGGCGCGGCGAATTCGGCGCCGCCACCAATATCAAAACCTTCTCCTTTGTCGTCGCCAGCGCGACGCAGCCGCTGACCGTGTTCTGCGCCGAGCGCGTTCGGGAGAAAACCCATTACCGGCCGGTGGACGACGAATGGATGCAGGCCTATGCCGCACGCATTCGCGCCCCCATCGAGGAGTAAGCCATGCTGGATTATCGTCTGATTAATCAACTGGATAGCGCCTGCACCGGCGCGCATCTGGTGACCTGGCCCGGCAGTACGCTGCTGGCCCAGGCCCCGCTCAATGCCGTTCCCCTGCTCGCGGAAATGGTGGAACAGGCCGTCCGCGGCGAGGTGGCGGATACCCGCTTCGGCTGCTCCCCCTTCGCCCGCATCACCCTCATTCCGCGACCGCTGTGGCAGGATACGCTGAACGATGGCCTGGCCGAGGCGCTGCGGCCGCTATGCAAAAAGCCGGTGAGCGAAACGCTTATCCTCGACGCTTCGCTGGAAGAGAGCAGCGGCGCGTTAACCAAAGCGCTGCGCGAACTGTTTAACCTCGACTGGCAGCTTGATGATTTGGGCCTGCATCAGGTGAAAGCCGCCAGGCCACGCCTGCGCCAGCTCGCCCTCTATGCCTTACCCGAACAGCGGTCGGCGCTGGACACCCTCGCCCATCGTCAACGGGCCACGGCGCACGGCATGCTCGCCGCGCGGCGGCTGGCGGATCTGCCTGCGGAGCAGTGTACCCCGCAGTACGTGGTGGAAGAAGCCCGGCTTCTGTGCGCGGATATCTCCACGCTGCGCTGCGAAGTTCTGGATGAAAAAGCGATCGTCGAACAAGGGCTCGGCCTGCTGCATGCGGTGGGTAAAGGCGCTGAACGCCCGCCGCGCCTGCTGGCGATTCATTATGATGGCGTCAGCGAGGGCCCGGTTCGCTGCTACGTCGGTAAAGGCGTCACCTTTGATACCGGCGGACTGTGGCTCAAGGAAGGCGCCGGGATGTACACCATGAAGTACGATATGTGCGGCGCGGCCAACGTCCTTGGCCTGATGCTGAGCATCGCCGAGCTGGCGCTACCGGTGCGGGTAATGGGCGTACTGGCGCTGGCGGAAAACGCTATTGGCCCCGCCGCCATGCAGCCGGGCAGCGTCGCCCGGGCCTGTAATGGCCTGACGGTAGAGATCAATAATACCGACGCTGAAGGCCGTCTGGTGCTTTCCGATGCCATTGCCTGGGCGAGCCAGCGGCATCCGCAGGCGCACTATATTATTGATATTGCGACCCTTACCGGCGCGGTAGTTAAGGCGCTGGGTTACGATTTGAGCGGCTTGATGACGCAAAGCGACGCGCTGCGGGCGGGGTTAACCCGGGCAGGAATAAAAAGCGGGGATGAGGTCTGGTCGCTGCCGCTGGATAGCAGGCTGAAGAAGCAGACCGAAAGCGCAATCGCCGACCTGTGCAATACGCCCGGCAATAATGCGGCCATCAGCGCCTCCGCCGCCTGGCTTTTGCACCATTTTTGCCCGCCGGAGATCCCCTGGGCGCATCTCGACGTCAGCGGCACGGCGCTGTGGCGCGAAGGCGGTAAAAGCGTCGCTTCCGGCCGGCCAATTCCGCTACTGATTCAGCATCTGCTCGACGATATTGAAGAGAGTTAACACCCTCCCCGGAGGCGATGCTGCGCATCTGTCCGGGCTTGTATGATTACTCCATCAGAAAGAACCGGCCAGTTCTCTCTGATGGCGGTCCGGATGCCGTGTCCGGGCTTAGGCTTTCGCGCCTGTTCCGTAGATCCTTTGCACCGGACCGCCGTTCTTTCTCATGTGATAAACCGGACAGTATCATGGACCGGCTTTCACCGGTAACCCGTATTTGCAAGGTTGGTTTCACTATGGAAAATGAACTCCACTTCATCGGTATTGATGTCGCCAAAGCTAAACTGGATGTCGACATTCTTCGCCCTGATGGCCGGCATCGTTGTAAAAAATTTGATAATACCCTCTCCGGACACGAAGCGCTGGTCCGCTGGCTTCGCGGCCATGACGTGAACCGTGCCCATGTCTGCATGGAGTCCACCAGCACCTACATGGAAGACGCGGCCGCGCATCTGAGTGATGCCGGGTATACCGTGTCCATCATCAACCCCGCCCTCAGTAAAGCTTTCGCACAGAGTGAGGGGTTGCGCAGTAAAACTGACAAAGTGGACGCCCGTATGCTGGCTCACTTCTGCCGGGAAAAACGCCCGTCAGCCTGGGAGGCCCCTCATCCGACAGAGCGGGCACTGAAAGCCCTGGTGTTAAGGCATCAGGCGCTGACAGAGATGCAGACGCAGGAGAAAAACCGGCGGGAAACCGCGCCGGAGGTTCAACTGGCCAGCATTGATATCCTGCTGGGATGTCTGAGCGCGGAGCTGACGCGTATCGAAAAACAGATAAAAGACCTGACGGATAACGACCCGGATATGAAACGACGGCGGAAGCTGCTGAACAGTATCCCGGGCATCGGGGAGAAAACAGCGGCGGTTCTGCTGGCGTATACGGGCCTGAAGCTGAAGTTCGGTACAGCGCGGCAGTTCGCGGCGTATGCGGGACTGACGCCGGTGCAGCATGAGTCGGGCAGCAGCGTGATGCGGGCGAGCCGGATGAGCAAAGCGGGGCCGGTTCAACTGCGCAAGGCGTTATACATGCCGGCATTATCGGCGCTGTACCATACGGCGTGGGGAAAAGCGTTCAGGAAAAGGCTGGAAGAGAGCGGAAAGCGGGCAAAAGTCATCATAGGGGCGATGATGCGAAAGCTGGCGCAGGTGGCGTACGGTGTACTGAAGTCAGGAAAGGCGTTCGATGCGTCACAGCATGGTTGTTGATAGCGTAAGAAAGAGTGCCGGATTAAACGACAGCACCGGATGGCGCTGTCGTTGTTGTGCCTGTCATCCGGGAGCCGGAAAAGGTGACAGTAGTTAAAAGAGTTGCAGGCGTTCACAGTATCTAC